>JAKVJO010000022.1 GCA_022486935.1 Solobacterium sp.
TCTTCATCTGTGTATCTCTTTCCCTTATACATAAAAAGCACCCATAGTTCAGGTGCCAGCACTGTCAGCGTACTGTCCTTTCTATGGGTACCACTTTAGAAATTCTGTCCGGCAATGCTTTCTTACTTTGCGTTGAATACGTACTGATCAAGACGGCTGAATGCCTCTACCACTCTTGCATGCGGTACGGCAAGGTTCATCCGGATCCCATACTCGCCATGGAACGGCCTTCCATCCTGCCAGATGACGCCGACTTCAACACCCTTCTTCTCCAGTTCATCCATTGACATCTGGTGTTCTTTGCACCAGTCTGTGCAGTCGAGAAACAGCATGTAGGTGCCTTCCGGCTTGGACAGCGTAACGCCCTTGAAGTGTTCTGTAATGTAGTCACAGGCATAATTCACATTGTCACTCAATACCTGAGTCAGTTCATCTACCCACTCATAGCCGGCTTCCTGATAGGTACCGATCAGTGCATGCATGGACAGTACGTTCATCGAATTGTAATGAGTCGTGGAAGATTCCTTTTCCACCCGCTCACGGATCCAGTCGCTGTAGATGATGTGGTACGAACCAACCAGACCTGCCAGGTTGAAGGTCTTGCTTGGGGCGTAGAAAGCCGCGACACGATCATGGGCCCAGGCATTAACCGACTGTGTCGGTGTGTGCTTGTGACCGTTGAGCATCAAATCAGACCAGATCTCATCAGATACGACATAGACATCATGTTTCTCAAAGAGCTCCATGGCCTTCTGCAGTTCTTCTTTTGTCCATACTCTTCCGCATGGGTTGTGAGGGTTGCAGATGACTGCCGCATGGATGTGATTTTCGACAATCTTCTTCTCCATGTCTTCATAGTCCATCCGCCAGATTCCCTGTTCATCTTTGACAAGCGGGCTGCCGACCAGGTGATAGCCATTGCCGCCAAGGGCATGCGTGAAGCCGATATAAGTCGGTGTATGAATCAGGATGTTATCTCCTTTGGAACAGTACACATTGATTGCAGATACAACACCGCCAAGGACACCGTTTTCATAGCCGATGTGTTTCTGCTGCAGCCCGGTAACACCGTTGCGTCTGGACTGCCACTGGATAATGGAATTGTAGTATTCCTCCGTCGGCAGGAAATAGCCATAGGCAGGATGCTGGATCCGCTTTGCGATCGCTTCGGTGATCGTCGGGCAGGTTGGAAAGTTCATATCTGCCACCCACATCGGAATCCGGTCAAATCCTTCTTTTGTTTCACCGCCCGGTGCGTTGTCTACTGCAATGGAATCCTTGCCGTGACGGTCCATGATACTGGTGAAATCATACTTGAATGTCATACGTAGCCTCGTTTTCTATTGGAAAAATTATACGCTTATCATACGTCAGCTGTTCAGCATTTCAGAGGAAAAGATCGGAAGTGATTCTTTTGACTTGACAAGGTCAAGTCAAAGTCTTAAATTGATTCGTGTTCAAAGACTGCATTGACAGTCTTCAGGAGATCTATGAAAACAACGATTCGAGCAATTACTGTATTTGCCGCAGCAGCCATGCTTGCCGGCTGTTCCGCTTCCGCATCGAAACTGACCCGCGGCACCTATTCTAACAGCACCTACAGCAGTTCCTACTTCAACCTCAAAATCGCCATGCCGGAAGGATTCAGTGAAAACACTTCTTCTGACCTCACACAGTATGGCTGCCAGGCCTATACTGAATACAGCAGTCTCTCGTTTGATGAAGCATTCAAGAAATGTGAATCAGAGAAAGACACCACTTATTTCTATGATCTGGATCTGTCTGATGACAGTGGCTCCATGATCACTGTACTGATGGAAGACATCACCAGCCGCAGCGGCAATGATCTGACGGATATCGTCAACGCAGAAACCGGCGCTGCCAAGAAATATGCCGGCACGGACGCAGTCATCTCTGACATTGTACCGGTCACCTTCGCATCCAACGACTGGCAGTCCTTCACCTGCATCACTGCCGAAAACAAGATTGCCATGAAAGAATATGTACTGACTGAAACAGTCGGTGATACCAAATGGGCAATCACCGTCAGTGTCATCACCAGCGCATCTGATTCCAGCCTGCTGGAACCGATTACTGCTGCAATTGAACAGAACTGATTCATCACTGAAAGGGAGTTTTACCGCCATGAAACAGACACTCGCTTATTACGCTACCCTGTTCTACCGCAGTTTCTCTGCCTACTCTACAGAAGAGCTGCAGAAACTCGGATTGAATTACGGCTCTCTCTTCTTTGTCATCTATACCGGAAAACATCCCGGATGCACACAGGCCGAACTGACCAGAGACCTTCACATGGACTGGGGCCATTCCCAGCGCAGCATTGAAAAGCTGATCGCAGATGGCTTCATGACACGGGAAAAAGAAGGCCGCAGCTATCACCTGACACTGACGGAGCTGGGACTCAAAGCATTTGAAACTGCCCATGATGTGTTCTTTGACTGGGACAGCAAAAAGCTCACAGTTCTCAGCAGGGACGAACAGAAGACACTGCTTTCCCTGCTCGATAAAGTTGCAAAGGGAAACAGCTTTGGAGATGCAAATGTCTGAGTCGATTGCCAGCCCGATCAATTACGGCGGGCTTGAATTGAAGAACCGCATCATCTTTGCGCCGACCAGCATGGGACTGAAACAGGAAGAATATGATCAGAAGCTGACAGCGATTGCCGATGGCGGCTGTGCCATGATCATCATCGGCGATGTGCCGGTCTCAAGAAAAGGATTTGGTTCACTCTATTCTGCGCAGGGAATCAAGCACTATACCCATCTGATTGAGCTTATCCACGCACATGGCTGTAAGGTATGCGCCCAGCTGCACCAGTCTGATACTGTCATGAAAGGTATGCTCAAATATATTCCGCAGCTGATCACACACAAGATCAGCCAGAATGATCTGCGCAGACTGATGAATGATCAGACCGGCCCTTATATCACCAATCTGCCGATTGAGAAGGTCAAAGCCATTACAGCATCATTCGGTGATGCGGCAGTTCAGGCAATGAGCCTGGGCTTTGATATGATCCAGATCCATGGCGACCGGATGTGCGGAAGCTTCTCTTCCACCGTGTTCAACAGGCGTACCGATGAGTACGGCGGTTCAGCTGAAAACCGCGCCCGCTTCGCGATTGAATCCATCCAGGCTGTCCGTAAGGCACTGCCGGAGGTTCCGATTGATTACAAACTGGCCGTCCGCCAGGAGAACCCGCACTATGGCAATGCCGGTGTACTGGAAGAAGAGATCCCGGTATTTGTACCGCTGCTGGTGAATGCAGGAGTGACCAGCTTCCATGTGACACTGGCCAATCATTCCAATCTCAGTGATACGATCCCGCCGCGCAATCATCCGGAGTTTCATGACGAAGGCTGTTTCCTGAAGTTCTCAGATGAAGTCAGAAAAGTAACTTCCGTACCGATCTGCGGAGTTGGAGCACTGACAGATCCTGCATTTGTAGAACAGCAGATCGCTTCCGGAAGAATCGACTGTGCTGCCATGAGCAGACAGCTGATTGCTGATCCAGCCTGGCCAGATAAAGTCATCCATCATAAAGCAGATACCATTCATCCCTGTATCCGCTGCAACTCACAATGCTTGAATGGAATGATGCAGCACAAAGGAGTGCATTGCATCTACGAAGGAGGAAAACAATCATGACTTACGCAATTGTCTACAGCAGCAAGACCGGCAATACCAAGATGCTGGCCGATACCATCAGGGAAACACTGACTGATCAGGAATGTGTCTACTGCGGACCGGCAGTGCCGGATGCCCTGCAGGCAGATACCCTCTACGTCGGTTTCTGGACAGATAAGGGAACCTGCGACAAAGACACAGAAGCGTTCCTCAAGACCATTCAGAACAAACCGGTCTTCCTGTTTGGCACCTGCGGCTTCGGTGTTGATCCAAACTACTTTTCAAAGATCCTGAAGAGCTGTGAGCGTTATCTGAATCAAAACTGCACCGTCATAGGATCATTCATGTGCCAGGGAAAGATGCCGATGTCAGTCAGGGAACGCTACGTCAAGATGAAAGCAGCACCGGTGCATATGCCGAACATTGACGGCATGATTGCCAACTTCGATCTGGCCCTTACTCATCCTGACCAGAACGATCTCGATCATCTCAAGCAGGAGATTTCAAAATAAACGTTGCAGTTTCATGAGCAGGCAGTGCCAATCAGCACTGTCTGTTTTTTATATAAAATGGAGCATTCCCTCATCAGGAGTGCTCCATTTCATTTGATTGATTACGCTTCAGAATCACTGTTTGATCCGGTATCCTCATTGGATGTTTCTGCAGTGTTGTCTGCAGTTTCATCACGGTTGAGTCTTGCCTTTTCATCCAGTGCTGCATCTTCAGCTTCGTCTGCCTCGGCATCTGCCCTGGCGACTTCATCCGGAAGTTTGGAAGCAGTAGCTGCTTCGTATTCCGCATTGCGCTGATGACGCTCTTCCTTGAGCTGTTCCGCTTTGGCAATGATTCTCGTCGTTGTCTCACGGTTGAAGTAGCTGCGGCCGGTTCCAGCAGGAATCAGCTTGCCGATAATGACATTTTCCTTGAGGCCTTCGAGATGATCTTCCTTGCCTTTGACAGCAGCGTCGGTCAATACTCTTGTGGTCTCCTGGAAGGATGCGGCTGACAGGAACGAGTCAGTCTCGACTGCCGCCTTAGAAATACCAAGCAGAATCGGATTGAACTGGGTCGGTGTCTTGCCTTCATCCAGCAGCTTTTCGTTCATCACGTTTGCACGGCTGATGGACATGGTCTGTCCAACACTCATGCCGGAATCGCCGCTGTCTGTCAGGATGACCTTGCGGAGCATCTGACGGATCATTACTTCAAGGTGCTTATCGGAGATATCAATGGACTGTGCGGAGTATACCTTCTTGACTTCTTTCAGGATGTACTCTTCAACGGCCTTGACACCGGCAACACCCAGCAGTTCTTTCGGAGCGATCTGGCCTTCTGTCATCGGCTGGCCGGCGCGGACTTTCACACCGACTTTGAGTCCTGCAAGCGGCGGCTGAGTCAGGTCGCACTTATGTTCGATCGACTCCTTCTCACCGGTTACGGTAATGACAGCACCTGTGCTGGAAGTTTCAATATCTGTTACTTCACCGTCAATCTTGGCAATGACCGTGACACGCTTAGGGGTACGTGCTTCGAACAGTTCCTCAACACGCGGAAGACCCTGAGTGATATCACCGGACTTGTTGGCAACACCGCCGGTATGGAAGTTACGCATGGTCAGCTGAGTGCCCGGTTCGCCGATAGCCTGTGCGGCCATGACACCGATTGCTTCACCTGATTCAACCGGATTGCCGGTTGCCATGTTGCGTCCGTAGCACTTCGCACAGATGCCCTTCGGGCTCTCGCATGTGAAGACGTTGCGGATGTAAGCCTCCGTTACACCGGCATTGACTGCCTTGCGGGCAAGTTCGTCGGAGATGTAACTGTTGTCATCAACGATGACTTCACCGGTCTTCGGATCGGTGATTGCCTGCTGCGTATAGCGGCCGACGATTCTGTCAAAGAAGTTCTCGATGACAGATCCATCATTCTCATCACGCAGTTCAGACACCAGGTAGCCCTTGTCTGTTCCGCAGTCATCCTCGTTGATGATGACTTCCTGAGCGACATCGACCAGACGTCTTGTCAGATATCCAGATTCAGATGTCTTCAGAGCGGTATCAGTCAGTCCCTTACGTACACCATGGGTGGAGATAAAGAACTCGGATACACTCATTCCCTCACGGAAACAGGAATAGATAGGAACTTCAATAATGGAAGGCTGGTATTCTTTACGGGACTTGGACTGGGTCGGGCGGGCCATCAGACCACGCATGCCGGCCAGCTGGGTGAAGTGGTTCTTGTTACCACGGGCACCGGAGACAGCCATCATGTTGATCGGGTTCATACGCGGCAGAGATGCCATCAGCGTATCGCCGACATTGTTCTTGACTTCATCCCAGAGCTGGGAGAATGCACGTTCCCACTCCTGAGGAGTCAGAAGTCCACGGTCACGCAGTTCGTTGAGCTTGTCTGCACGCTTCTTGCCTTCGTCGATCATTTCCTGCTTGTGCGGAGCGACAGAGATGTCACTCAGTGCAACAGTCATACCGGCGGTGGTGGAATACAGATAGCCCATGTCCTTCAGTGAGTCAAGGACATCGCTGGTGCCATTGGTCTTGTAGCGGTCAAAGACTGCAGCAATCAGATTGCCGAGGTCCTTCTTCTTGAATTCCGGCTGGATCTTACGGGAAGCGAGTTCCTTCTTGATGTCTGTACCCATCGGTACGAAGTCATCTTCGAGGGTCTTCTTCATAGCTTCCGGTGTGAATACGTTCATGTACGGGAAGTCAGATGGGAATACACCGTTGAAGATGACCTTGCCTACGGTAGTCAGAAGGTAAGATTCGTTCATCTTCTTGGAGAAGTCATCCTTCTTCAGGGTGTAACCAGGCAGCGCAATGCGGGAATGCAGATGCACTTCGCCAACCTGATAAGCCATCAGTACTTCATTCGGATTCTTGAAGACATGGCCTTCATTGTCTCCGAACCGTCTCCACTTGGCAGCCTCATTCGGCAGTCCAAGCTTCTCAAGCGCGTCAGCCTTGTTGTAGAACTCCTGAGCGGTTTCTTCCATGTTCAGATAGAAGTTGCCAAGGACAAGGTCCTGTCCAGGAGTAACGATCGGTTTGCCATCTTTCGGGCCGAGGATGTTATTGGCACCGAGCATGAGGATTTCCGTCTCAGCTCTTGCCATCTCGGACAGCGGCAGATGGACAGCCATCTGGTCACCGTCGAAGTCGGCGTTGAATGCCGGGCAGACCAGCGGATGGACACGGATTGCATGACCTTCAACCAGTTTCGGGAAGAAGGACTGAATGCCCAGACGGTGCAGGGTAGGTGCACGGTTCAGGAATACCGGGTGGCCTTCAATGACCTTTTCCACGACATCCCAGACTCTTGCGTCCTGACGGTCAATCAGCTTTTCAGCAGTCTTCGGATTTGACGCAATCTGCTCGTTGACCAGTTCGTTGATCACGAACGGCTTGTAGAGCTGAATTGCCATTTCTTTCGGAAGTCCGCACTGGGACATCTTCAGAGTCGGTCCGATTGCGATAACAGAACGGCCGGAGAAGTCGACACGCTTGCCAAGCAGGTTCTGACGGAAGCGGCCCTGCTTACCCTTGAGGGCATGGGACAGGGACTTCAGTGCACGTCCGCCCGCACCGGTGATCGGCTTGGAACGGCGTCCGTTATCAATCAGCGCATCTACAGCTTCCTGCAGCATACGCTTTTCGTTCTGCACGATGATGGCAGGTGTGCCAAGTTCGAGCAGCTTCTTCAGACGGTTGTTACGGGTAATGACTCGGCGATACAGATCATTCAGATCGGAGGTCGCAAAGCGGCCGCCATCCAGCTGCAGCATCGGGCGCAGATCCGGCGGAATGACCGGAAGCACTGTCAGTACCATCCATTCCGGCTTGTTGTCGGAATTACGGAATGCATCAACAGTCTCGAGACGCTTGATCAGCTTCTTGCGCTTATCGCCATTGGCCTTTTCAAGGTCCTTCTGGATATCGGCATACTCTTTTTCAAGATCAACCTGTTCCAGCAGTGTCTTGACTGCTTCAGCACCGGTTTCAGCGACGAAGCTGCCCGGTCCGTAGATTGCAGTATTCTCACGCATTTCCTTTTCAGAAAGGATCTGCTTGTACTGCAGTTTGGTATCACCCGGATCAGTGACAATCCAGGATACGAAGTATACGACTTCCTCGAGTGCCTTGGGTGCTACGTTGAGCAGCAGGGCCATACGGGAAGGAATGCCTCTCAGGTACCAGATATGGGTAACCGGAGCGGCCAGTTCAATGTGTCCCATCCGTTCGCGGCGGACACTGGACTTGGTGATTTCGACACCGCAGCGGTCGCAGATGACACCCTGATAGCGGATCTTCTTGTATTTGCCGCAGGCGCACTCCCAGTCCTTGACAGGACCGAAGATGCGCTCGCAGAACAATCCATCGCGTTCCGGTTTCTGGGAACGGTAGTTAATGGTCTCCGGCTTCTTTACTTCGCCATAGGACCACTCACGGATCTTTTCAGGTGATGCGAGTCCGACTTTGATTGCTGAGAAGTTATTAATATTCATCGTTCTGCACCCTCCTTATTTACCGGACTTGCTATCGTCTTCTTCTTCATCGAATCCGACGGCAGCAGCTTCCGGAATATCTTCTTCAATGGAATCACGAATGGTAAGATCGCCTTCTGTTTCCGCGTCATTGACCATGTCGTTTGCACGGGCAGCTCCCTGACGGTTCATATCCAGCTTTGTCTCTTCCTTCAGTTCTTCCGCTTCCATCTTCTTCAGATCCATCTTTTCGCCGTCTTCGCCGATCATCTCAACGTCAACTGCGAGAGCCTGAAGCTCGTGGATCAGAACACGGAATGATTCTGGGATACCTGGCTCCGGGAGATCTCTTCCCTTGACGATTGCTTCATAGGTCTTGGTACGGCCCATGATATCGTCTGACTTGTAGGTCAGGATTTCCTGCAGCGTGTAAGCAGCGCCATAGCCTTCGAGAGCCCATACTTCCATCTCACCGAAACGCTGGCCGCCGTTCTGCGCTTTACCGCCGAGAGGCTGCTGTGTAACGAGAGAGTAAGGTCCGGTTGCACGTGCGTGCAGCTTATCGTCGACCATGTGTGCCAGTTTGATCATGTACATGACACCGACAGCGATACGTTCATCGAACGGTTCGCCGGTCTGGCCATCAGTCAGCAGGTACTTGCCATCCATGGAAATCTTGGCTTCCTTCATGATGTCCTTCAGATCGTCGTTGGATACACCGTCGAAGACCGGGGTAGCGAACTTCACATTCAGTGCCCTTGCGGCCATGCCAAGGTGAAGCTCCAGCACCTGTCCGATATTCATACGGGAAGGAACGCCGAACGGGTTCAGCATGATGTCGATCGGAGTGCCATCCTGCATGTACGGCATATCTTCAGCCGGCATGATTCTGGAAATGACACCCTTGTTGCCATGACGTCCGGCCATCTTATCGCCTTCAGAGATCTTTCTCTTCTGGACGATGTAGACCTTGACGACTTCATTGACTCCCGGCGGCAGTTCATGATCTTCCTTACGGGTGAAGATACGTACGGAATGGACAATGCCTGCGCCGCCATGAGGTACTTTCAGCGAGTTGTCGCGGACTTCTCTGGACTTTTCACCGAAGATCGCCAGCAGCAGCTTTTCTTCAGGAGTGATTTCAGACTGTCCCTTCGGCGTTACTTTGCCGACCAGGATGTCGCCTTCCTTCACTTCTGCACCGACCATGACAATGCCGCGGCCGTCGAGATTGCGGCAAGCCGCTTCACTGACGTTCGGGATATCACGGGTAATTTCTTCAGGGCCGAGTTTCGTATCACGGCACTCAATGTCGTATTCCTCAATATGGACTGAAGTATAGACATCTTCGCGCACCATACGCTCGGACATGATGATGGCATCCTCATAGTTGTAACCATGCCAGGTCATGAAGGCAATCAGGACGTTCTGTCCCAGTGCCAGTTCGCCGGCCTGCATCGCCGGTCCATCAGCCAGGATGGTTCCGCGCTCTACCTTTTCACCATCCGCAACAATCGGACGCTGATTCAGGCAGGTTGAGGAGTTGGATCTGCGGTACTTGGTCAGTTCGTAAGTATGCTCAGTTCCGTTCTTTTCAGTGACAACGACCTTGGTCGCATCAACGAAGGTAACGATACCGGCAGTCGTGCTGACACATGCGGCACCGGAGTCTCTTGCGATACGGTGCTCCATGCCGGTTCCGACATACGGACTGTGCGGATTCAGAAGAGGTACAGCCTGACGCTGCATGTTGGCGCCCATCAGGGCACGGGTGCAGTCATCGTTCTCGAGGAACGGTACGCAGGCAGTCGCAACTGATACGATCTGACGCGGCGAGACATCGGCATAGTCGACATCTTTCTTGTCTACCATGACCGTTTCACCGGCAATTCTCGCAACGACTCTGTCGCCGATCAGTTTGCCGTCTTTGACGCCGGCAGCCTGAACCTGGGCAATGACATGATCGTTTTCTTCATCTGCCATCATGTACTTGATCTCATCGGTCAGTACACCCTTTTCAACCTTGCGGTAAGGAGTCTCGATGAAGCCGTACTCATTGACCTTTGCATAAGTTGTCAGGTAGGAAATCAGACCGATGTTCGGTCCTTCAGGAGTCTCGATCGGGCAGATTCTTCCATAGTGAGAGTTGTGAATATCACGGACTGCGAAGCCGGCACGCTCACGGGTCAGACCGCCCGGGCCAAGTGCTGAAATACGGCGCTTGTTGGACAGCTCTGCCAGCGGGTTCTGCTGATCCATGAACTGGGACAGCTGGGAGCTCGAGAAGAACTCTTTGATCGCTGCCGTCAGCGGACGGATATTGGTCAGCTGCTTCGGAGTCAGGTTGGTCGCATCACTGATGGACATACGCTCTTTGACCGTACGCTCCATACGGGACAGACCGATTCTGAACTGGTTCTGTACCAGCTCACCGACTGTACGGATACGGCGGTTCGCCAGCATATCGATATCATCTACGGAACCGACACCGTCAAACATGGTCAGCTCGTAGTTATACAGGGCATACATGTCGGACATGGTGATCGTGTGCTTGTCATTCAGCGGATCGATGCCGATGAGGTTGACCTCATTGCCGTCTTCCGTCTTGATGACAATTTCCTGGACAGCTGCGCCGACCAGCCAGATGGAAACATTCTCGCCGTTGGTAGCCGCCTTGACGACGGTATCGCGCTGAGCTGCAGTGATTCTGCCAAGATCCTGATCCGGGATGTAACGCCCGACGATGAGGCTGTCAGACGCATCCTTGAGATCCTTGCCGTTTTCGGTAATACGGCCGATGGCATACATGCGGCCGCCGAGGTTCATGACAGCAGTAACAGTATCGTTGTTGACCTTTGCTTCAGTCGCAACAATGCCGGTATAGATCGATACTTCTTTGAACTCTTTGGCAATTGCCTTGACATCTTCCGGTGTCAGGACAGTGCCCTGTTCATAATTGACTTTCTTTCCTTCCAGGTCAGTTGCCAGGATTCTGCCCGGCAGTGCATTGGTCCAGGAAGTCGGAATCGTCTCAACATCCGGATGTGAGAAACGGTGGATGAACGGCAGGGCCTTCATGTTGATGCCCTTGTTGATTTCATCACGCAGCGCATTGCGGACGTCTTTGTCAATCTTATGGTTCTTCTTCAGCAGCACGCTGCCGTCAGCACCGATGAGATCTTCCTTGACGACATTGCCTTCCATACGGTCCAGAATGTTGAGCTTCTTACGGACCTTGTAACGGCCTGCCTTGGTCAGATCATAACGGCGGTAGTCGAAGAACTTCGCATCCATCAGCTGGAAAGATCCATCGATGGTGGCGATTTCATCAGCACGCTGATTCAGGTAGACGGAAAGAAGCGCATCATCGCGGGTCTTTGTCTTATCTGCATTCAGGGTGTTGATCAGTTCCGGATAATTTCCGAAGACTGAGGTATAGAGCAGTGCGTAGTCATTGAGATACTCACGCTCTTCCTGAGGTACGACGTTGTCGGCGTAGATCGGGAAGTTCATTGCTCTCAAGAACTTCTTCATTGCTGTGGTATCAAACGGATCATCGCCCTTTTCCGGGTTCAGTGACATACCGATGGACTTGAACAGAATGGTTGAGAATACCTTTCTGCGGCGGTCAATGGATACGTTCAGAAGTCTGCCGAGGGCAGCTTTCTTATCATCTGACATGAACTCCAGCCAGGTGCCGCGGGACGGGATCAGCTCGCATGTATAAGTATCACGGCCGGTGTGCTCTTCGGAAACGATATCGAAATATGCGCCCGGAGAACGGACAATCTGGGATACGATGATACGCTCAGCACCGTTGATAATGAAGGTGCCGGTCGGGGTCATCAGCGGGAAGTCACCGAAGAAGACTTCTTCCCATTTAGTCATGACTTCACCGGTTTCCGGATCCACCATTTCCAGTTCCATCTTCGCCTTCAAAGGAGCGCAGTAATTGGTCTCCCTGAACTTGCACTCCGAGATGGTGTACTTCGGCTCCCCGAATTCATAGTCGAGGAACTTCAGAATAATATTGCCCGCATAATTGTAAATCGGATAAATATCCTCGAATACCTCGCGGATACCATCCTTGAGAAGCCATTCAAAGGATGCTGTCTGAATCTCTGTAAGATCAGGAAGATCCAGTCCGGCATCGACCTTCTCATAGTCGCGCCGGGTTGATTTGTTGCCGTAATGCACAACGCGGTAGGTCTCTTTGTTTTCCATTAAACGCCATCCTTTCGCCTGCATCGCTGAATACGCCGAAAAGGGCAGACTACCCCCTTTTTCAATGAATCATTCGGCTTTTTTGTCAATTTGGTATGTTATCATTCTTCTGTCAATCCGTCAAATTTCACTTGATTCCCTTTAGAATCCAGTATCCTTTGTCTCTGGCGATGACCTCGCAGGCCCCGAAGATCTCTTCGATCTTCCGCGCTGAAGTCTCCGCCCCCTGTTTTCTGCGCACCACAGCCAGGAACAGTCCACCGGGTGTCAGATGCTCGAAGGCACCCTGATACATCCCGTAGATAATTTCCTTGCCTGCCCGGATCGGCGGATTCGTCAGAATCACATCGAAGCTTCCGGGGATCTGCACAAAACGGTCGCTTACCAGTGCAGTGACTGCTGCACGGTTCTCTGTACTGTTGAGCTCTGTGAGTTCCACAGCACGGGGATTGACGTCGCTGCATGTGACATTCAGGGAAGGATACAGGGTCTTCAGCACAATGCCGATGACGCCATATCCGCAGCCAAGATCCAGAAGGTTGCCCTTCAGGGATTCTTTCACCGCGCTCTTCAGCAGGACTCCGGTGCCATAATCCACCTCAGACTTGCTGAATACTCCCTCGTCCGTCACGAATGAGAAAGACTGCCCGCCAAACTCCCAGGAGTGTGTCCTGCGGTTTGAAGGAAGATCGCGGTTGTCGGTAAAGTAGTGTACTTCTGCCATAAAATCCGCATCCTTTCTTAGGGCCGAAAAGCCGAACACGTTACATTCGGCTTTTCAGATCATTTCTCAGTGTCTGCAGAAATTACTTGAATTCAACAGTAGCACCTGCGTCAGTGAGGTCCTTCTTGATCTTCTCAGCTTCATCAGCCGGAACATCCTTCTTGATCTCTGCCGGTACAGCGTCAACAAGCTTCTTAGCATCAACCAGGCCGAGACCTGTGATGGTGCGTACAACCTTGATGACTGCTACTTTGGAATCGCCGAATGCTGTCATTACAACAGTGACATTCTTCGGTGCAGCATCAGCAGCTTCAGCCGGAGCTGCAGCAGCAGCTGCGACAGGAGCAGCGGCAGAAACGCCGTACTTCTCTTCAATAGACTTTACCAGATCGTTCAGTTCCAGAATGGTTGCTTCATCGAGATAAGCCAGGATATCGTCCTTTGTTAACTTTGCCATGGATTATTTTCCTCCTCTTCCTTAGGCAGCTGCAGCCTCAGTGGGCGCAGCCTCTTCTTTCTTTGGTTCTTCCGGTGCTGCTTCTGCAGCTGCCGGTGCATCTGTGCCCTTCTTCTCAGCCAGTGCATTGAATGCACGTGCGACTGAAGTGATCGGGGCCTGCAGGACAGACAGGAACATGCTGTACATGCCTTCTCTGTTCGGCAGAGCGGCCAGCTGATTCACAGCGTCGACATCGATGACTTTTCCTTCAACAATGCCGCCCTTGAGGACCAGTGCCTTGTGTTTCTTAGCGAACTGCGCCATTACGCGAGCCGCTGCGGTTTCGTCTTCACCGAATGCAATTGCATTTGGACCGGTCAGAACGTTCTTCAGATCTCCGAATCCCGCTTCGTCAGCAGCCTTGGCTGCCAGCGTGTTCTTGTAGACCTTCATCTCAACGTTATCTTTGAGAAGAGCTCTGCGGAGTTCAGTGACTTCGGAAACGCTCAGGCCGCGGTATTCAGCGACAACAGCAGACGAGGCATTTTTGAACTTGTCTGTGATCTCACTGACGACGTTTTTCTTGGATTCCAATACCGCCTGATTCATTTTCCACCTTCACCTTTCCTGTTATCGCCTACCGGTGATATAAATCAAGCCCCCGGCGGAAACCGGGGGCTAAAAGTTCTAGATCAACTTTCTACCTCGGTAACCTGATTAAGCTTTCGCCGTTACTGTCTATGGTATTTGATAACGAGAGAATTCTAGCACGATACTGTTGATTGTCAATGTAAATTTTTCAGGGCGTACATTTCCGGCAGTGTGATCAGCTGATAACTGTCATGGTCAAAGTTATCCAGGAATCCGCTCTTTGAGACAAACCCGTACTGCCTGAACTTCAGCCCAAGTTCTTCTGTATGACTGATTTCTTCCAAGATTACTGCACGCTCGATCGGCCTGAAGCGAAAAGAAAACTGCAGTTATCAGCTGCAGTCCTCTTCTGGTTATGATTCAGTTGCGGTCTGCCGTATTCGGTACGACATACCCGTCTTTGCGTGCATTGACTCCGCTGCAGCTCGTCGGCTTCAGATCCAGGTGCGCAGATACATTGCTGTATCCGGCATAGCTTCCATAGCCTGTCGGCGGCAGCGCACTGCCCTGATAGGCAACGGTCTGCACTGACACGGTATTGCCGCTGCAGTCCAAGAAGGTGACAACAAACCCGTTATCTGGTGTATGATTCCGCAGCAATTCTGTGGAGGTGACATCCTTCGGGTTGGCTATGTTGCATGTCAGATCAATGACCTTATCCGGTCCGCCAAGTTCATCCTTTTTAATCTCGAACTGCATCGTGAACTGCGGTGAAGTGCTGCCAGAGTTCTCAATTTTGGTCAGTACATATACACCCTCACCAAGTTCCTCTGTCAGAGCGACACCATTCTTGTCAGTCACCAGCGGATTATTCTCTGTATAGATATCTTTGGTACCTGTAACTCCGTTGGATTCATGACTGACTGAAAGTGTGAACTTCACACCGGAAATTGCCTTGCCATCTTCGGAATCCAGTGTCGTAAACCGCACCTTCGCTTCGCCATTCTCAACACTCAGTGTGCTGCCATCCATGCTGACAGATTCATTCATGAAGACCGGATCGCCCTGCACATTAATCATACCATCCGGATCGATTTTGAAAGTGACCTGGGACGTGACCGGCTGAGCTGTATTGTCGTTCAGATAATCGCCTGCAAGGATATAACCTTCCGGCGCCTTTGTTTCAGTCAACGTATAGACTTCATCGACAATCAATAATTTTTCAATCGAATCTGCTTTCTGCTGATCCAGTCTCAGTGAGCCATCGGAAGCACTCGTTAGAGTCTTATCAACTGTTTGCGTTTTATCATCTGCAAACTTTCCGCGTAATGTGAATATTGCGCCGGCCAGCGGATTGCCCGACATATCAGTCTTCTTGAAGGTCAGTGAAACCGGTGCGTCCTGAATGCAGATCGCCTTGGATTCTGCGTCACCGCCTGCTGTCTTGGCACCGCCAATATCTCTGGTACCACCGCCATAAGCAATCACTTTTGTGACGGTATCAGACCAATGTTCCTGGTCCAGGGAATACTGTACTGCTGTACCATTCCGTGAAGAATTCAGTACCACCTTGAAGTACAGCGGCGAATCAGTAGTAAATGCCTGGGTATAACCAGCTGGAACCGTTGCCTCAACTACTTGATACACATTGCCGCAGATCAGCTGGGAGGAGAATGTAGTTTCCAGGCTGCCTGTGCCAGTTGTCGCAACACGCTTGGTTACCGATTCATTACTGCCGGCAAATACACCGGTGATGTCCAATGCTGTTGAAGACAGTACCGTATTTCCCATATCTGTCTTCTTGAAGCCTACCTTAATCGGTACATTGTTGACGTCACCCTTGATTGTGCGTACCAGATCAGTCGGATTCACGTTATTTACATTCAGACTGAATTGACTGTCGACCGGGGAAATAGTCGATCCATCTGCGTTGATTGCAACCGTATAAGCCGTCTGATCCAGCAGATAACCATCCGGTGACTTGGTTTCAGTGATGGTATAATCTTGACCCAGCTTTATCTTTGCCAGCAGTGCTGTCCTCGTATTGTCAGCTTGTGTAGGAGTGCCGTTGTTAAGATCATATGTCACTGTAATCGGAGCAGATGTTCCATCCGCCCAGGTACCACTCTCTGCCGGCTTTACCTCAAACTGTGCATTGACAGTTCCGTCAAGCGGATTCGAGTCATTGTCACTCTTTACCAGAATCATATTGACAGGAATATTCCTGACGGTATAGTTGCCATTCTGACCGGTCACAAGATTGTCCAGATCTGTGCTAAGTGTTTTTTGATTCGTAATGCTCAGTTCAGCCGTTTTATTATTTTCCGCCACCTGCAATTCAAAGGACATTCCATAATAGCCTGGCTGTACTGTTGTTTCATCAATCAGATAAGTATATCCGGCAAGAAGTCCGGTATCAGCATTCAGGAAATAGGAAATGCCAGAAGAATTTTTCTTTATAGTTTGATTGCCCAATGATAGTACATACTTCCCTGACGTTGTGTCATAACTCATGGCAGCAATCTCTTCGCCCCTTGTTCCATCCGCATTCATGACGTAAACAGAGAAGGCTGCATTCTTCAGTACCGTCTGATCCACAAAACTGATCTTACTGAAGCTGAACGGTGCCCGGACAGCGGTATTGACAAAGGATGTTACCTCTGTTGTCTGAGCAGGACCGCCTTCCGGATTTCCCGTGGTTGCCTGCACATAGGTGGGATCGGCTCCTGTATTGATCCATGCGGTGCCGCCTGAGCCGGTTGTATCTTTACCGATTGTAAATTCATACTCATTTCCGTCCAGTATCAAATTGCTGGCTGTGGATGTTTCCTTCAGAATATAGTCGCCATAATATAGTCTGTGCTTATTATTTCCGCTTCCATAGGCATGATTTGCATCTACAGCCAGGTTGCCATTTGCATCAATGGCAATACCGGAAACATACGGATTATTCTTATCTGAACTCTTGTAGATGCTGAATGTCACACCACTGCTGCTGTTGAGCAGGGATGCCCCATCTTCAGCGGTCTTGTTGATATTTACATACCCATAGAGCAGTTCATTTGTCAGTACCGGTATACCAGTGCCTGTAAAACTATTCCAGTTATAGGCCTTGATTATGTAGTTGCTGTTTTCTTCATCATAGGTAAGACAGTTCCCGTCGAGATATCCATAGGAATAGGCAGTCGTAACTGTACTGCCGGTTTCTGATACCACCGCTTTCACAACCGGCTGACTCTTGCCTGCTACATAGTCATCTGCTGTTCTGGTTCCAATGTCCTCCACAAAGTAATACGTGCCAAGCGGAAGATTGCCGGCCGATACAACACCAGCTGCAGTTGAAACAATGGTTCCTGCCCCGTTATTAACCGGCGTATACAGCCAAGCTTTACTGCCGTCTGTTACTGTGTAACCAAGATTGATGCCGTTGCCATCCGAAAGGATCTTCTGATCATTCGCACGATACAGGGTGAATGTTGCACCTGAATAATTGTTGCCATCCGGGTAAATTTTATTGAATGATACAGAAGCAGTTCCGGTAGCTCTTGCTGTATTAGTTATGGTAGTTGTTCCGCCGGAAGAATTTGTAGTAGTTGTACTGGATATCTTGAACAATCCATTCGTTGAAGTCACTGTGGCATCCGGGTTATAGTATGAGGTCTTATCCGGCGTCACTTCTGACGGATCATACTTTGAGAGTTCCACAACACGATACTGGTAAGCAATTCCGGTTGCATTTTCCAATGGCAGATAGTCAAAGGAAGCTGATACGCTGCCATTAGATAGAGAAGCGGAAACTGTTAACGGAACAGCATCACATCCCTTATATACCTCATTTCCAGCGTTGTTCTTCAGTTCACTGATGCTGAGCCAGGTGCCGCTGGTACCCAGTCTGTATTGAAGCTGTACATAAGCGGTTCTGTCCTTAGTGATATTATCCGGGAACCCGCTCCAGACCTTCGTTACATTGAACGTACCTGTAAGAGAATTTGTGATATCGTCCACTGTATATTTGTTTTTTTCGTCAGCAGTTTTTTCGGCTGTAGATACCATATGAATCGAATCTGTTGATGTACCGCC
Source organism: Solobacterium sp. (assembly GCA_022486935.1). Classification (GTDB taxonomy): domain Bacteria; phylum Bacillota_I; class Bacilli_A; order Erysipelotrichales; family Erysipelotrichaceae; genus Bulleidia. Next base: position 18,209 of record JAKVJO010000022.1, read on the forward strand.
ATAATAGGGCTTCAGATTTGGCAATGTGCCTCTTCCTTGACCAAGACTTCTCCCATCGTTATCCGCAAGATATTCCCTCACCTCATATACATAAGGCGTTCCATTCGGTGCATATTTCTGGAGAGATCTTGAATTAGCGGTCGGAGAAGAGAAGGTATATGCCCAGTTATTCCAACTGATGCTGTAATCCGTTCCATCTGTCAGCTTTGTAAAGGTAATCGGATTGCCCTGGCCCTCCTCAGTTTCTGCGCCGCGCCATAGTTCGAGTGTTATGCGTTTAGGCTCCGTGACCGATGGCCGCAGTCCAAGTGCATCATTCAAATCGTCCCATTGCTTAGTACCTGTAATGGTGACTGTTTCGCCAGCAAGCTTAAAGGTATTTGTGAAGGAAATCGTTCGATTGCTGTTTATTGTGTATTTACTGGTAGCAGCATCAATGCTGCCAAATGTGAAATACTGGGCAGCCGCCGGTGCGTTATATCCACTGATTGCTGTCTCCTGAATTGCATAGTAATATGGTGCACCTGTCGGTGAGAAAATATAGAAATCCGTTCCGGCATTCTTGATTTTATCCGTAATCAAAGACGCCGGGAGTGAAGTCGTCAATATGCCATCACTATAAGTTGTATTAGTCTTGATCTCTGTGCTTGAGATCGTAATCGTAGCAATCTTATTTGTCTCCGCCGGTGTAAATCCGCTTTCCGTTCCACGATACATGGTAAAGGTCAGGGAAGGATAAGGATACTTGCCGTCGCCATCTGTTGAATAAGGATCAACCGCAGAATTATTAACACTTACTAAAGGAAGTCCAATCCATTCCTTCTTCAGCACCGCACTGCCCTTATTACTGTCATTTGTATATGTGTTCTTCAGATTGTAATCCGACTTAGTTGTGTTCCAAATCAGTGAGCCAAGATCTCCGCCACTTCCTTCACTATCCGTATAGGTCAGTTTATCATTGGTTACCAAAGGACTATGACTCACTTCATACGAGCAGAATGTTTCTTCGACTTTGTACTTGTAAGCTTCTCCCTCACCATTGTTGCTGGGAATCAGATCTCCTGGGTTGTTATCTGACGTGTAATTAGAATTGTCAACAGGTGTTGTTGTGTCTCCCTGATAGAAGGTGTATGAAACTGTTTTAGTTGTTGAAGTCGGCAGAGTGTAATATGCATAAGCTTTATACTCTGAATCAGCTTCACTCTCCAGTTTCTGATACAGCGTAACTTTGATGGAAGGCAGCGTTTGATCTTCAGTTGTAGACAGTCCGTTGATTTCCCAGGTCTTCTGACCGGTAATCTTCATATTTGGCGCGGCGCCAAGTCTCATGGCGAGCATATAAATAGAGAAATGATCAGTCTCAAAGATGACATCACTGCCATCCTGTGTGGCATCCATGGATTCTGCCCCGGTCAGATTGCCTTTGGTATCTTCGCTGATATGGTAGACATCCACATCTGCGGTCTTCACATCCGGCTGAGCCTCAGCTTCCTGCACTGCCTGATCTGCGGCGGTATTTTCAAAGCGTACACTGACGCTGGCGCCGATGGTAACAGTATTTTCCTCACTGTCGAGAATCGTGATATCAAGGGCAGTGAGAGACTGTACTTCGGTCTGGGTATCTTCTGAGGTCTGCTGATCTAGGTTCTCCTGTACCAGGGCAACTGCCTGCTGTGTCTGTTCCTCATCCAGCATTACCGCACTGACGCTTCCATCCTTTGGAAGTGCAGCTGCAGTGCCTTCTACGATGACCCTTATTCCATTGACTTCAGTCTTCAGGGTAACTGTGGCATTGGGATCATCTACAGACTGTGTCGTGATTTGTACATTCTGATCTGCAGTGGCATTGCTGATGGTATAGGTTGCTGTTTCTGACTTCTTATACGTAATTCCATCAGCATTGGTATCGGTATTCTCTGTCACCTGATCGGTATATACAGATTTGTCATTGATCTTGACGCCGGCAATTTCAAAACCATCGGATGTCGTGACCGTAAAGGTATAGGTACCTGCGTCATAGGCGATCTCTTCTCCATCCTCTGTCAGTGTATCTGAATTGACAATATTATAATTTCCAAGCTGATCAGCAGAAATCTCATTGTCGTTCCGATCCGCATAGGCGGTAGTTGTCTTGGTATCTGTTCCATTAACCGTGATTTCCTGATCTCCGGTAACGGATGCCTGATCTTCGTTATCAACAGAATAGGTGATGGTGTATGTTTTGTTGACTGATGTTGTTTCAGTCTGATTGGTACCGGTCGCGTCCGGCTTAACAGAAGGATCTGTACTTGCCGGCGTGGCCGTTTCCGCACTTGGCGAAGAGGACGGTTCTGCTGTGTTATCAACTGGTGCAGTTTCTTCCGCATGGACCACTGTGCCGGTCAGATTGGCTGTCGTATTGGTAAACAGCATAGCCGCTGCTGCAGCACCCGCCAATAATGATTTCCATCTATTCGTCTGCATATGCCAACCCCCTACGATCCATTTTGATAAATTGTCTGAATCTGACAAAAAGTGTCTAATGTAACGGCCAACAGCATTCTGCCGGATAGAAGCCACCGTTGATGCATATTTTATACTACCCGCCCGCTTTCCTCAATTGACCAGGGGTACTTTTGCAGGGATTTATGCGGATTTTCCCTCGATTTTACATGCTTAGTTAACTGTAGTCCGAATCAGACAGAAGAAAACTGCAGATTTTCACTGCAGTCTAGATCCAGAAAGCGCAGGCACATGGGCAGCCACTGAGCAGTCTGGTACGGATATCTGCCAGTTCTTTTTCTCTGGCTATGAAATGCTGCGTTATCATAATTATCCTTTCGGGCTGATATGCTCGAATTCATTTAGCCTAAATCGATTCGAGCATGTTACAGCAGTCTGCCCAGAAGATCATTCATCTTTTCAACATCTACCGGCTTTACCAGGTAGCCGTTCATGCCGGCCCGCTCTGCTTTGCGTACATCTTCTTCATAGGCGTTGGCACTCATACCGACAATGATCACAGTCTTTGCGTCTGCACGGTCCAGTGCCCGCAGCTGTCCAGTGCAGGTCAGTCCATCCATGACCGGCATTCTGATATCCATCAGGATGACATCAAAGAACTGCAGTTCTGATTCATTGAAGGTTTTCAGGCCTGCTGCGCCATTTCCTGCAACCGTCACAATCGCACCCTGCATTTCAAGAATCCGTTTGATGATCTCCTGGTTGAGGGCGTTATCTTCACAGACCAGGATGTGTCTGTCATGCAGATCGGCAGTCTTCTTTTCGACTGATGGCTCCGGCTGTTCAGGCTGGTCTTCCATTACTTCAAAGGTAATATGAATGGCAATCCGGGTTCCCTTGCCTTCTGCGCTGTCGACCTGAATCGTACCGCCGGACAGTTTTACCAGCTGGGCAACAATGCTCAAGCCAAGACCGGTCCCCTGTACTTTGCTGGTCAGGGTGCTGTCTTCACGGCGGAACGCTTCAAACATGTGCTGCTGGAAGTCTTTGGAAATACCGATGCCGGTATCCTTTACAATCCAGTCAGCAGTCAGATGATGATCTTCGACCACCACATGATCGACAGAGACCATGATCGTACCGTGCTCCGGGGTGAACTTCACTGCATTGGACACCAGGTTCAGTACCACCTGCTGAAACCGCAGCGGATCAAGATACAGTGTCATTCCTTCAATCGCATCCAGGTTCAGTGCCAGTGTCTTGTTTCTTGCCTTGCACATCGGTGCGACAACAGAGTTGATAAAGGTCTTCAGCTGCATGCATGTATACGGCTCGCGGTGCAGTTCCACTTTGCCTTCTTCCAGTTTGGAAGTATCCAGGATGTCATTCATCAGATGCATCAAAAACTTGGCTGAGGTATCAATCTTCTTGACGTCCTCTTCCGGATTCTTGCTTTCACCGTCCAGGATCAGTTCTGTCATACCGAGAATGCCATTCAAAGGTGTACGGATATCATGGCTCATCTTGGCCATGAACAGACTCTTGGCAGCGTTGGCTTCTTCGGCCTCCTGCTTGGCCTTGAGCAGCTGGTCATTCGCCTTCTTGCGGTTATGGGACATCCGCACAGACGCAAATGCGACAGCGATTGCAATCAGCAGTAACAGCACCAGGAAGAGTGACAGGTTGCTGTAGAACACGTCACGGAATGTATTGGTATCATTCTTGACGGTGATGTTGGTGGTGACAATCTCAGTCTTGGTCTGGGAAGGGATCTCAGTCACAGCCTTATTGATAATGGAATAGAGGCGGGGATCTGCGTCCTTGGATACGCCGAAACAGATGCTGTACTCCGAGCCGCTCAGCTGCTGGGTGGTCAGGTTCATGTAATATGCATGATTCGTATAATAGGAAACACTGTAAGTCGGAATCAGGGTGTAGTCATACGTTCCCTTGTTAACCCGCTCCAGACATTCTTCAATGCTTGAGGCATAGCCGACTTCTGCTGCGTCAAGACTGTTGGCTTCCTCTTCATAATAAGGAATGCCCTTCATGACAACGGCACGCTTGCCGTGGAGATCCTGGCCCTGCAGTCCTTTATGCATGACAGCAGTCAGTGTATTCGTCCCGACAGACATGGTGAGATTGACATCCAGCAGCGAACTGACCTGTTCACTTTCCGCGACCGTGCCGATCATCTGCACTTCGCCTGAATCCAGCTGCTGCTTCAGGGTATCAGAATCCTTGCGGGATACATACTTGAATGTCAGCCCGGTGTACTGGGAAATCAATGCCAGGGTATCCGGCACAACGCCTTTATAGGTTCCGGTCTTGGCATCATAGTATTCCGTCGGCACCAGATCATCAAAGAGCGATACCGTCACTTCGGATGTTTCATTAATATAATTGTTTTCGTCTTCCGTCAGTGCCATCTGGGTGGTGATGCCGCCGAAGTAATGTGATTCCAGTTCCAGCGTATAGTACGGGTTCAGCATGATGATCTGATCCATCGCATCATCAATGTCTGTCTTCAGCCAGGGCTTCTGCTTGTTCAGTGCGAAGTACAGCGGATTGGAATTTACCCGGGCAATGATCTTATAGGAATCCTCACAGCGGATGGAGCTCATCAGGATGGCGTCCACATCCCCGTTGACCAGTGCCTTCTTACTCTCGGCATCGGTATCATATTCAATAAACTCGACTTCTGTACCGTATTCATCCAGCACATCCTGCAGCTGCTGTCTGCGGGCAGTCCCCTTCAGTGCGGCAATCTTCATGCCGTCATAGTTTTCAAAGTCGTTGAAGTAATACTTATTGCTGTCCTTCAAAGTCACCAGTACCGTGCCGCCTTCTCCCATGGACTGTTCAGAGAAGTCATAGAAAGCAGATCTTGCTTCCGTATACTGACAGCCAACCAGGATATCAATCTCACCGGTCTTCAGTGCTTCATTCGCCTCCGCCAGTGACATCTCCACAAACTCATAATTCCAGCCGGTGTACTGGGCGATCTGCATCAGGTATTCATATGCATACCCGGACACATTCCCCGAGCGGTCCATCTGGATATAGTTCGGATAATCGATGACTGCAACCCTGACGGTCTCTCCCTCATCTTCTGCCTTCACTGCAAAGGATGGAAGTGATATGGATGCCAGCATCACTGCTGAAATCAGCACGCATAAAAGACGTCTGAAAGCCATCGGGACAGCGTCCCGCCTGTGCGCCTTCTGGTCTGTTGAATGTTTCTCCCACATATGTGATCTCCGGAAATACGGTTATGCCAATCAAGTGAATTAGTGAACCCTGCATCTTAATTATATCTTTCCCATCATCATAAAGTAGAAGAATATGACGCCTGAAACGCTCAATTGAGGCAAAGAAAAGCCCGCTGCAGAATCACAGCAGGCAGTATATAAACCATAAATTGGAAGACAGCCCTTGAGAGGATGCCTTCCTTGCCTTATGGGGGAGGCCAAACTTGGTTTGAATAAAATTGATTGCCAGTCAAATATAGCATAACGATTTCACCTTGAATAGTATCAAAATGCATATTTATGAGATCGAAAATGAGAATCGTTCCAAAACAACATAAAAGCAGGCCCGAAATCGTTCCAGAGCCCAGATTAATGACTGAACGTCCAATTTTGAGAGTGCACAATTTGAGTCATTCAGTTCCAGAATCACCCAGGCTGAACCGGATTGGTTCACGCGTACAAGTGGCCGAGACTGTCTACCCAATCAGTTTCCGGTTCGTGCTAGAATCATCACTATGAGAAAAAGAAACTGGTTTGATACCCTGGGAAGTGCGACGACTGATCTTCTGTTACTGGCGATCGGCATCCTGTTTTTCCTGTCCCGGATTGTCACCTGGCGCATCCTTGAGATTGTCTTCATTATTTATTCCTTCTATACACCGACCATGCTGATCATACGGCTGGTGCGGAAAGAGAAAGATGCCGATACCTTTGACTATGTCATGATCGGCTTCGACTATGCGATTGCAATTATCATCCTGCTGTGGCCGGAGATGTTCTTCCACTTCATCCATATCTTTGCCGGCTGGTGGATGATTGCCCACGGCTTCATCATGATGGTTGACTTCTACGTGCTGAAACAGGATCATCTCAACGGCACGGTCAGTACGTTTCTCGGCGGATTGATTTCCCTGCTGCTCGGGCTCTTTCTGGTCTTCAGTATGAAGCTGGCAGTCAAGACCTGGCTCTTGAGTATCTTTGCCGGCATCTACTTCTGTTTCTATGGTCTGATCGGCCTGGTCTTCCATCTGTTTGTCAACAGCCCGCGCACCATCGGCAAGAAGCGCTATAACTGGTCCTACTCAGCACCTGTACTGCTGAATGCGTTTGTACCGGTGCGTGTCTATACTTCAGTCACCCGCCTGATCCATGAATCAGCGCTGACCAACCTGCCGGAATCAGATGAACCGTCATGTGATCTGTATGTCTACAACTACCTGAACGACAAGGGCGGTGAGGCATTCGGCCATACTGACATTGCCTACAAGGGAACGGTATACTCCTACGGCTGCCATGATCCAAAAAGCAGGAAACTTGGCGGTACCCTGGGAGATGGCGTACTGATCGTCGCCGACGAGAAGCGCTTCCTGAATGAAGCACTGCATGGCGAAAAGAAGATTGTCATCCGCTATGGCATCCGGCTGACTGACAGTGAGCGTACGATTCTCGAAAGCAATATCAAAGAACTCATGTCCCGGGCAGTGCCCTGGAAGTGTGCCCTGGCTGAGGCCGATGAAAAACACGAGACCTATACCGGCTTCATGGATTATGCCTCAAGAGTCTATCAGGGCTCCCATGCAAACATGTACAAGTTCTCCAGGGGAAAGTTCCGCACCTACTTTGCGGCAGGCACTAACTGCACCCTGCTGGCAGATGAGCTGATCCGTTCCAACGAACTGATGATGATTGACATCAACGGACTGGTTACCCCGGGTGCCTATCTGTCCTTCCTGAATACCGAGTATCTCAAGAAAGATTCCCTGGTTGTTTCAAGAACACTGTACAAGTGCGGTATCAACGAAGCCTGACGAAAAGCACTTCAGGCTGAAGTGCTTTTTGCATGCATGGATTATGGATTGACTGTATAGCCGGTATCGTAAGTCACATCATTGATCTTGACATAGAGGTGGCTCTTGACACTGTCACTTCCGAAATAGACATACTTGGTGACGGTAATCTCTGAACTGGTCTGACCGGGAATATAGACACACATTGCCTTGTAGTACTTCTTGACTACCGGCACATCATAGCAGTCCTGTATTCCATCGTGTTCCAGGATCAGCTGCACGCTGTCACCCTGGGTAAAGCTGCCGCTGAATACCAGCCGGTCATACTGCTGTTTCAAGGTGATGCCTGCATTGGTATAGATCTCTTCCGTATTGGCAGATGGACTGCTGACTGGCGAAGACACGCTTTCATCCGGTGTGGTTTCATTCACACTGCCAAGCTGCTCAGCAGGTTCCAAGCTGTAGGTATCGCTGCCATACAGCTGCATCTTCTCCACCCGGTAAGTGTTGATCGGAAGAACCATCTCAAAGATCACCTGGCCATCCTTCAGTTCAACCGTATCACTCTTCAAAGTATCTGCACTTCCCAGCGATGCCGGCACATTCAGGATCTTCCCATCTTTGTAGGAGATCCCGCCGGATACCATCAGGTAATGATCATCGCCGAGTTCATCAACATCAGAGATATAGGGAGAGTAGAAATCACTGCCCCGCTCTTTACCGTATTCATAGACCTGCTCCACGGTACGGTCTTCGGTATTGATGCGGTAGCGCACCAGCCGGCTGTAGTTTTCAGAAGCCGGTATACCGGTCTCTTCCGACTTGGAACGGTTGTTTCCATTGTCAAACAGCATCACGTCTCCATTGTCACAGATCATTGCGGCATGCTGCATCCACTGCCACTCAAAGTCATCGCCGACGGGAGTCAGAAAATACTGCAGATAGGATTCATCCCAGCCATCTGATGATCCCAGGATCCAGTTGATCTTCAGACTGCTGTAATCCAGGTTCACGACCGCATCAATGTGCCTTCCGGATACGGTAATGGAATCTGTCGCTTCGTCATACCACACGGCATTGCAGTGCATCCAGTCATCTGCCGACCAGCTGGCATTCTTGCCGCTGTCCATCTTCAGGATATCTTTCATATCAATGGTACGCAGCACTTCGCCGGTATTGCGGTCCACTTCTGCAATTACATCTTCCACGGTATTGGCAGAATTGCTGAAGTCATTGCTCAATACCAGTAAATTGCCATTGGGCAGTTCACTGTAGTCATGGTGATAGCCGCCCGGCAGGCTGTATTCTTTGTAGATCTTGCCCAAGAGATCCATCTCATAAAGACCGGTGCTGTAATACGGGGTGCTGATCAGCCGTTCCGTACTCATTAATAAGTGCCCGTTATCCAGTCTGGAAATATCCCAGAGCGCCCGGTCAGAGAGATACCAGCGTACATCGCCATTGGTATCATAGGCACAGGTATAGCCGGTGCTGGCCGGTGTATAGAAGTACAGTGAACCATCTTTGCACGCTTCTTCTGCAGTCACGGATTCCGGCAGGATAAAGTCATCCGGCAGCGAATCGGTATGGATACTCAAAGTCACTGTCTTTGAACCACTGGTCAGTGTCACCTGATTGTCCGTATCTGGATACAGCCCGTAGATCGGCAGTTCATGATCGGTGGCTGCTTCAAAGGTATTGGTATAAGTCGTATTGGCATCTTTGCCGGCAACGGTCACAGTCACTGCTTCACTGTCATCCGTCTGAAACAGCACCAGCGCTGTCAATGGCGAAATGCC
>JAKVJO010000023.1 GCA_022486935.1 Solobacterium sp.
GCACATGATCTTCCTGGTACAGCAGCTGATCCTCTTCACCGATTGACTTGGTGAAACTCGGCCAGCCACAGCTGGAGTCATACTTGTCACTGGAAGAAAACAGCGGTTCTCCGGTGATCACATCCACATAGATGCCTTTATCATGCAGGGCATAATACTCCGAGGAGAAAGCCGGTTCCGTTCCTTTCTGCTGGGTGACACTGTACTGCAGTGCACTCAGTTTGGACTTCAGTGTGCTGTCATCAGGATTGACATATTCACTTGCCTCAAGCTTGATCCCTTTGGCTTCTTCAATTTCCTCATTGGAAATATGGCAGTAGCCATTGGGGTGCTTGACGAGATAATCCTGATGATATTCTTCTGCGTCATAGAAGTTGACCAGCGGCTGCAGCTCTACATAGAACTTGTCATACTTGGAAGACTCTTTCTTCCAGGCAGTCTCAGCTGTCTGATGTGAAGCTTCATCTGTGTAGTAGATACCCGTCTGATACTGCGTGCCGAGATCATTTCCCTGCATGTTCTGTTTCGTCGGATCAATGACCAGAAAGTACGCAGCCAGAATCGTTTCAAGATTCGTTTTGGTCGGATCATAGACGACCCGGACTGTTTCCTTATAGCCGGTATTGTTCTTGCATACTTCTTCGTAAGTCGGGTTTTCGGTATAGCCGTTGGCATAGCCGACCGTCGTATCCGTTACACCGTCGAGTGCCGAGAACAGTTTCTCTGTTCCCCAGAAACAGCCGCCGGCCAGATAGATTTCTTTCTCGCCGTCGGCGACTGTCTCGGTAATATGGGCGGGCATCGTCCTGGTTTCCGTACTGCTGGATGAACTGCCGCTGCAGCTTGCCAGAAGCACTCCTGCCGCAATGAAAATCAGCCACTTTGTCATTTCAGAATCACCTTCTTGTATGAACAAGATAGCAGAAGTCTGATCGGGCTGCCATGAATATGCCCGGACTATTCCAGATGATGCTCGATGCGGGTTTCCCCGGAAGACACTTCTTCTGCGGTGGATTCAATCACCGTTTCAATGACCGTTTCCTCAGGCGGCTGTTGGATCTGGGGCACATATGGAACGTAAGGTTCAGATGGAGCTACTGCAGCAGGAGCAGTCTGTTCCGCCTGCGGTGATGCTTCAGCCGGCTGCTCAGTCAGACGTTCATCCGCTTCATAAATCACATGCAGTACTTCCACGGTCTGATTGCCGGAAGAGTCATTGACAATATACTCAACGCTGCGGCTGACAAAGGCGCCGGGATCCGGATCATTCACTTCGATCTGGCTGATGGAAAGTGAATCGTAATTATCACTGAGTGATTCAACATAGTCCATTGGCTGAAACTTTGTGCCGCTGGACAGATAGACTTCCTGCTGTTTCAGCTGCAGCACCGGCGGCGTCTCATCCACCACATGGATCCGCAGCATGTACTGCTTTCCGTTATCTTCTGTTTCATATACGGCAATCCGGTCTTCCGGCCTGACGGCATGAAAGGAAGATGGCAGTTTGAGCGCTCCTGCATAGTCATTTGCCGCAATGTACTGCTCCGGCTGAAACAGATCCCCAACCGCAAGCGTAACCTCCTCTTTGAGCAGGGAAAACGGTACCTGCTCCGGTGTGTCTGGCCAGACGATCAGAATGATCAGTCCAGCCAGCACGGCAGCACATAAGGGAATGATCCATCGTACCGGAATATGGAACCTGTGCTTTGGTTCTGGAATCTCAACGAGGGTTTCTTCATGGTTTAAGATACAGCGGAACAGTTCCTGCATGTCCGCATTGGCAATATGTGCTTCTGCAGCCCGCTGCACTTCAGTAAACGGCACTCCGTTTTTGACTGCGGCAGTCACCTCCCTGATCTGCAGGTAGTTCAGATGATTGCCGGTGCATACAGCCAGCTGTTCTTCACTCAGTCCCGCCTTTCTTGCGGCCTCCAGTTCCTGACGCTGCAGAAAGGTCAGCAGCACTTCGCTCATAGAAACACTTTCCTGACTGCCTGCAGGACATAGCGGGAATCCTCCTGCGCCATGTCACAGGTCACAAGTGTCAGCACACGCTGTCCATGATAGGCAATGCCCCGCCGCTTCTGGATCAGATATGGTTCCGACTGCAGGAACATTTCCCTGGCTTCCTCAATGGAACCAAGCGATGGACTGCCCCAGCCAAGCCAGGTATCTTCCTCATTCAGATCATAGCGCCCGAATGACACCACTTCATAAGTCTCCCTTGCGTCAGTGCCTTCCAGGATGATAAGAGGATGATCCTGAAAATAATCCGGATCCGAATACTGTTTCAAAAAGGTGAAGCACCAGTCCTTCGTTTTGGAAGAATGCCCGTAGATAATCAGATTGTCTGCAGTATCAATTTCAGTTCCTGTATCTTCGACAAACACACTTCCCATGGTGTCATATTCACCATAGAGGTTATGGCGCATGGCATAGTCCGGATCAGATGCTGCGAGCACCGGAATTCTGCACTGCCTGTCGGCTTCGCTGAATTCCAGCACATATCGCACATCAGAATTGATTTTCTGCCAGTCCTGCAGTGTCTCTTCCGGTTCATCTGAAAGTGCAATCTCATACTCTTCACAGCGGGTCACCGTCAGCTGCAGCACTTCATTCAGTTCACTCTGATGATCAATCAGACTGCACAGACCGGATACTGCAATGACCGCAGCGCCGGCATAAATCCATTTCTTCCTGATTCTGCGCATGGACTATTCCGCTCCCATCTTGCGGATCTTCTGAACCTGACGGATCGTCGTTCTGATCTTTGCGTTGGTGCGGTGATTCTCAACCGTATCTTTGGTATAGGCAGATGTCGGCACAATCACTTCACAGGCATTGCCGATCAGATAGCCAAGCGGCGACTTCACCTCACACACCCGGATGGAATGGCCATAGGGGATATCGGTGATTTCCAGTGTGCCCTGCCTGACAGTGCCGCGCCTGACTTCCTCGCCGGTACGGATCCAGTATTCCCCTTCCGGCAAGTCCGGAAACAGCAGTCTGCCGCTGGCATCGGTGTAGCCATCTTTGATCACATTGGAAAATGAGCTGTCCTTTGAAACTTCTGCATATACCCCGGCCAGCCCGGATTCATTTGCCTGCAGTGTTTCATTGGGCCGCAGGTACCATGAATCCCCCTTGCCATTTTCCAGCAGGATGCCAGTCAGTGTTTCTCCTGAACGGTCCAGCCGTGTGACTTTGAGCATTGCGGAGTCCGTATAGGACAGTGCGCCGCAGATTGTCTCTTTGCCCAGGCAGAACTGCTGGCCGCGGTCAGAAATGATGACCCGATCTGACTCAATCACATCAAGCCGCCATTCATTTCCATCATAGTGAAACAGTTCGCCAGGCTGTGCTGCACTGCCAATCACATCTTTGTAAGACGGCATGCGGACGGTCTGTTTCAGCGGCGCACTGAACTCATATCCAGCCTGAAGCTGATCCATCCCGCCTGCCTGATCGCACAGCTGTTCAAAACTGACTGGCATGGCAGAGCGTTCTTCCGTCTTTTGAACCAGCAGTCCGCCGGTCACATACATGCCGAGACTGCCGGATACCGCACCGGATGAATAAACTGTAAACGGCGCCAGATCTCCTTCCTGCAGGATTGCTGAATGGATCACCTGTTCCTTCATCGGACTTCCGAATACGTCGGTGCCGTTTTCTTTCTGCAGGGAAAGAATGCGATATGCATGGACCATGGAGCTGTCTTCTTTTTCCGTCAGTTCAAATACCGCACCTTCCCGCAGTGGATTCACTGCCCTGATCAGATCCTGATACAGCATGGGAACGGATGGATCAAAGCCGTGTCTTGGAATCAGATACTCAGCATTATCCTGTGCAGAAACAATCCTGATCGCATCCGGTTCAATCGCTGCGATCTTCCAGCGCTGCACTGCACCCTGACTCAGGGCATTGCGTACATAGAACAGATCACCGGATACCGCATCTGCAGGAATATCTTCAATGCGCACCCGTGAAGGGTCCAGGCCTTCTGTCACGCTCAGATCTTCCACAGTGAACCAGGCATGATCCAACGGAATACGTTCATCATCCTGATCCACTTTAACGACATTGATCTTCAGTTTTCTTCTGGCATTGTTGGCTTCCACTTTCATCAGTGACTGCCTGCCAGGCAGTTTCATGGTATGGATCGCACAGGCTTCCGAGCGTCCGTAATCATAGCCGTCCACCAGCGCTGTCTCACACACCAGATAGGACTTCCCGTATTTCAACTGCGGGATATTCAGGATACCGGTGCGCTGGGAACGGTCGCTGACCTGAATCGAAACCGGCTTTAACGTAACCGGGTGAAGATACCAGTAAGTACCCGGTTCAAGCGATTCCAGGTTGACAGAGCCAAATGCATCACTGCTGAGTTCTGCGGCCAGAGTATTCATGGATTCTTCCTGATACAGGCGGATGGAAGTATCGGCAATCGGCCGCGAGTGGCGGAATGGATCGGAAAGCCGCAGATAGTTGCCGCCGGTCAGTCCGCGGAATACCGGCAGTCCCTGCAGTTTGCCATCCGGCAATGAAGTTGTGCTATAGATGCTGAACTGCCCTGTCACTGCGCCGGATAAATCCTTCAGCTGCAGGATTGCATGGGCATGCTGAGAGGCAAGCAAATACGTCTGGCCATCCCGTTCAGTCAGTTTGATGTGGGGGTTGTCTTCCTTCAGCAAGAATGATGCCGCATCCGGAAACAGCTGGTTCAATGCATACTCCTGATCTTTGCGGAAGAACCAGATGGAAGTGCCTTCAGTGACTGCAGGTACGGATTCGCCATTCTGCAGTCCAGGTCTGATGATCTGTTCATCAAAACCCGTATCACTGAGTTCATATACTTCAAATTCTGCACCGTTCAGTTTGATGGAGGAATCTTCTTCATCTTCCTTGATCAGCTGCAGATCCAGACTGCGCAGCGCATCAATGACAGTGCCGGATACGACAGATCCATTTCCGCCAGTGCGCAGCTGAAACACTTCTTCTGATACTTCATAGCCTTCTGAAACAGATACTTCTTTCAGGTAGATCTCTGTCTGATCCGGCAGATGTTCCAGGCGGACTTTTCCTGCCGCATCCGAACAGTACGTACGCGGCACACCGGGTGAAGCACTGATCACAGATTCAAACTGCGGATCAAAGCCGGCAATAAAACACGCATCTGCGACCGGTGTTCCATATTCATCCAGTTTATCCAGTTCAATGGAGGAAGTATTCAGACGCACCTTCAAAGTAAATCCATGGGTTGGCTCAATGCCGGAGTCCAGATAGACTTTCTGGCATTCGCCGCTGGTGTATACCACCAGCCCTGCCTTCAGTTCATCCCAGTCCTGCGGATGCCTTACAAACTGCAGTTCTACTTCCGGCGTGAGGTTTTCCTGCTGAAGCAGGGAGGAATCTGCCTCAATGCTCAGCTGACTGCCGTTCTGGGTGACCCTGATTCCCGGATAGGAACTGCTGCTGTCCAGTTCAAACCGCTGCAGCACGTCATCGGCATCATTCAGAATCAGCGGTTCAGACCAGCTCAGTTCATACGCATCCGGCTGGACAAATGACGGCACGGTCTGATGAGTCTCAGCCCTGGCGGCAATTTGTTCCATGAGTTCGGGCAGATTTCCTTTTCCATTCCGGCAGGCAAGCGAGCCAAAACTGACATATCCGCAGATCTCAAGCAGATCGTAATAGGTGTCATAGTTTGCGGCATCGAGTGTTTTCCAGACCAGCAGCTGGGTTGCAATGTAGGCTTCATTGCTGTCACCGGTCTCCGGATACCCATAACCGTAATAGGCCAGCCGTTTGATCTTCATCCTGGTCTCTTCATCGACTGCTGACCAGTCCGTCTTCTGATACATCGGTCCCTGATCCCTGTTGAACAGAACAGCAACATCCGGTTCAACGCAGTATGCCGGCCTGTCATTCATAGACATCCGGTTGATATAGCGGCGCACCCCGGGAGCTGATTCTCCAAACATGGCAACTCTTCCATGGGAGATCAGCTGAATATCCGGCGGCACCTCCTCAATCTCAGCATGTACCTGCTGTACCGGCATCAGGGCGGCTGAAGCAGCCAGCAGGAATCTGCCGGCAGTCTGTAGTAGTTTTTTCATAGAATCCCCTTTCTGCTTAACTTATACGCAGAAGAGAACTGGATTCCCCGAAAAAAGTTCAAAGAATATAAAAAGGACACCCTGGGATAAGCAGGATGTCCTGATCAAACATAAGATCCGATTAACGCTTGCTGAACTGCGGAGCGCGACGTGCACCCTTCAGACCATACTTCTTACGTTCCTTCTCACGGGAATCACGTGTGAGGAAGCCGGCCTTCTTGAGAGCCGCACGGTAATCAGCGCTTGCTTCAAGCAGAGCTCTGGAAATACCATGACGCATAGCGCCTGCCTGGCCGGTGTAACCACCGCCCATGACATTGATTTTGATGTCGAACTGTCCAACTGTTTCAGTCAGAACCAGCGGGCTGTTGACGATCATACGCAGGGTTGCCTGCGGGAGATACTCTTCCAGTGTCTTGCCGTTGACGGTAATGACGCCGGTGCCGGGAGTCATAAAGACGCGGGCTGTGGACTTCTTACGACGTCCTGTTCCAATATAAGTTACTGCTGTTTTCTTCTTAGCTGGCATTTGTCTTTATCCCTTCCTGTTAGTCCTTGATCTTCAGCTCAATCGGCTTCTGAGCTGCATGCGGATGATCCGCACCAGTATAAACGAACACATGCTTGCGCATCTGATCGCCCAGCTTGGTATGCGGGAGCATTCCCATGATTGCCTTTTCAACCCACTCAACCGTGTACTGCTCGCGCATTACTTTGGTGGAACGGGTGCGGAGGCCGCCTGGATACTGAGAATGACTGAAATAGAACTTCTTCTCATCCTGATCGCCTGTGATCTTGACCTTATCCGCATTGATGACGATTACATAATCGCCGCAGTCGACGTTTGGTGTATAGGTCGGCTTATTCTTGCCTCTTAATACAGTCGCAACCTGGGACGCAAGTCTTCCCAGTGTGCAGCCATCGGCGTCAACAATGTACCATTGACGGACGACTTCGCTTGGCTTGAGCATCGTTGTCTGACGCATAATCTTTTTACTACCTCCATATGTAGTTTCCGGGGCTACATTGGCATGAGTTGCCGTGTATCATTCTAGAATTCCCCGGCACTTAAGTCAACAAGTTTTTTCACTTTTTGCCCATTCTGACGCCGCTTTCGTTCGCTGCTAGAGCGGCTTTGCGATGCGGAACACACCGCCGCTGGACTGGATCTGTTCTTCCAGCTGATTCTGAATCTGTTTCATCTCTATCTGATCAGCATCTTCCTGTACGCTCAGGATGCCTTCAATTCCTTCAGGATTCTTCTGAATGGCATAGGTGCCATAGAGTACCTTGGTGTGACGGTCAGCGACTGCATACATCATTGGATACTGCCGGTCTTTGACCGCCTGCTCCATCTGCTGCAATGTGCATCCATCCGGGAGCACATCTTCCGGAAGATATTCCCGGACAACAATATGATCGCTTGCGGCAATCAGTTCAAAGTAATCCACCCGCATCAGGGTCAGCCCCTGGGGTTTGGCATTATGGTGCGATACCGTCTTGGACCTGGCATCCAGCAGTTCTCTGACCGCTTCCGGCTGCAGTCTGCCCCTGCCGACTTCCAGCAGTGCCGCTGTCAGCATCCTGACCATGTACCTGAGAAAGCCTCTTCCATAGTAAGAGATGGTAAGCATCTCTTTCTCCTGATGAAAGGTGATGAAATAGATCGTTCTGACCTGGTCCGGCTCTATACTCAGCGGTGTCGAGTTGAAGGAAGTAAAGTCATGGGTACCCAAAAGACACAGCGATGCCTGTTTCATCTGTTCCACATCCAGCGGATAGGGGCATTGATAGGCACTGTCCCTGCTGAACACATCATAGGGGCCCATGTTGATCCGGTAGTCATACTGCTTTGCCCTGACACAATAGCGGGCATGGAACAGCATTCCGGCATCTTCCACATCCATGATATGGATATCAGAAGGCAGGTAGCCATTGATTGCGCCCTGCCACTTCCGTTCATTCATCTCAAGTTCTGTATCAAATTGAAATACCTGTCCCCGGGCATTGACGCCGGCATCTGTTCTGCCGGCTGCCAGGATATTGGTTTTCTGTCCGGTAATCCGCTCCAGGGCAGATTCAATCTGTTCCTGAACGGAGTCGCCCCTGGTCTGTGACTGCCAGCCGCAGTAGGCTGCACCGGAATAGGCAACTGTGCAGCGATAGCGTTTCATGCAAAGTATGCCAGGAAAATCATGCATGCAAGCACCGCAGTCGCCCCAAACAGCAGGATATAATCTCTTCCAGCCATCTTCAGCACTTTATAGCGGGTGCGCTGTTCACCCGGGGCATAGCCCCTGGCTTCCATGGCATTGGCCAGATCTTCTGCACGCTGGAACGCTGATACAAACAGCGGCACAATGAGGGAAAGAATCGCCATGATCCGTTCCTTCAGTTTTCCTTCTTTCAGATCAACGCCGCGGCTCTCCTGAGCCTTCATGATCCGCTGGGTTTCATCAATCAGATCCGGGATGAACCGCAATGCGATACTGATCAGCATGGCAATTTCATGCGCCGGTACATGGATCCGCTCAAACGGCTTCAAGAGATCCTCAATGCCCAGGGTCATATCCAGCGGCTTGGTTGTCGCTGTCAGACACGTTGTGATCATGATCATCAGCAGCAGTCTTACCACAATGTACAGCGTCTGGAAAATCGCATCGCTGTAGACGGTAAAGGAACCGATGGAGAATAACGGTGTACCGGTCTTCAGCACCAGACAGTTGATAATCAGCAGGAAGCACATCATGAACAGCATTGGCTTCATGGACTTCCAGATAAACTTGAAACTCAGTTTCGCCGTCAGGATCATGACGCAGGCAACTGCGAAGATGATCGCATAGCCAAGCCAGCCGGCCGGGAAGAAGATTGCCACCAGCATGATGAGCATGGCGCCGATCTTGGCCCGCGGGTCCATGCGATGGACTGGCGAATCCAACGGAATATATCTGCCCAGTGTGAAATTACCCATGATGTTTCACCTGCTTTGCAATGCATGCGGCAAGCGCATCAATGTCATCCGCACCGGATGGAATATCAAATCCCCTGGCGCGCAGTGCATCCCGCATCCGGATCAGTGCCGGCGGCAGAATATTCAGCTGTTCACAGCGGGTGGAATCTTCAAAGAAACTCTTCACATCAGTCTTGATCATCGGTTTGCCATTTGCCATGACAACCACTTCATCGCAGTACTTGAATACCTGTTCCATATCATGCGTGACAATCAGCACCGTCTTCTGGTACTTCCGGTTCAGATTGTAAAACAGCTTCATCATTTCAATCGTGCCCTGCGGATCCAGACCGGCAGTCGGTTCATCCAGCACCAGCACCTGCGGATCCATAGCCAGGATGCCGGCAATCGCAGCCCGGCGTTTCTGGCCGCCGGAAAGCTCCAGCGGACTGCGCTCATAGTATTCACTGCCAAGGTCCACCATCTTCAGTGCTGCCTTGGCTTTGACGACTGCATCTTCTTCGCTGACGCCGAAGTTCTTCGGCCCGAAGGCAACATCCTTCAGCACGGTCTCTTCAAACAGCTGATACTCCGGGAACTGGAATACCAGTCCGACCCGGCCGCGCAGACTCTTGAGTCCCTTTGGCTGCGTACCGGCTTCAATCGTCCGGTCGAGTACTTTCACTGTGCCGGAGCTCGGCAGCAGCAGTGCATTCAAATGCTGCACCAGTGTACTTTTGCCAGAACCGGTCTGCCCGATAATGGCAGTGATTTTTCCTTCTGTAAGATTCAGGCTGACATCTGAAAGTGCGACATACCGGTAAGGCGTGCCGTCACTGTAGATGTGACTTACATGTTCGAATGTAATCGGCACAGTTCGTCCACCAGCCCTTCCATGGTAATCTCGCGGTTCGTTGTGACACCCTGTTTTTTGAGTGCCGCTTCCAGTTTCAAACTGAACGGTACATCCAGCTTGATATCCCTGAGTTTCTTTTCATCCCGGAATACTTCTTCCGGTGTTCCGCTCATGGCAATATGTCCCTCATCCATTGCCAGCACATAATCGCTGGCAGTGACTTCATCAATATCATGCGTAATGGAAAGGATGGTCAGACCGCTTTCCTGATGCAGGTCCATGATCACCTTTTTGATTTCATCCTTGCCCTGGGGATCCAGCATGGAAGTCGCTTCATCAAAGATGATGACTTTCGGTTTCATTGCCAGCACTCCGGCAATCGCAACCCGCTGTTTCTGGCCGCCGGACAGATGTGTCGGCTCGCTGTTGAGATACGCAGTCATCTTGACCTTCTGTGCATACTCATCAATGATCGGATCCATATCCGGCTGGGCAACACAGTGGTTCTCCAGACCGAAGGCAATATCATCCCGGACGGTTGAACCGATAAACTGGTTGTCCGGATTTTGGAATACAATTCCGATTCTTGAACGGATTGCCTGCAGATTCTCTTCTGTCAGATCCAGGCCGTCTATTTTGATATCCCCTGACTTCTTCTCCAGAAGCCCCGAGATCAGTTTGGCAACCGTGGATTTGCCAGATCCGTTATGACCGACAATTGTTGTATAAGAACCAGCCGGTACGGAAAAGGAAACTCCGTCTACAGCCATATTTTCTCCATCGTAGGAGAAGCAGAGATCTTTTACTTCTACAATGCCCATTCCAAACTCCCTTCCGGATAAAGCCCATTCATTATATTACAAAACTTTCAAAATTCAGGAAATAGCCCCATCCAGCAAAAAAGCCCCCGAAAAGAGGGCTTTCTTCACGAATTCAATAGAATTCAGGCAATGCTGTATCCTTCGTAGGTGCCGTGCAGGCAGGAAGCCTGGTTGGCAACGTTGTAGATATCACTCAGGATTGCCCCGTCTTCCGTGAACATCTTCTTGGTAATGGAGCCTTCCGTCTCATTCAGCTCACTGCCGCTGAATCCATTGGCTTCCGCAATTGCCAGGAATTCTTTCATGGTTGCGGCATCTTCAAACTTTGCCTTGTGGGTAATCGTGATCAGTGTATCTTCCGGATACTGCGCATTGAATGCATCATTGCGTCCGAACTGCTCTTCAATAAACGGCTTTGTCAGATACGGATACAGCTCCGCGATCTCATTGATCTCCGGTGCGTATTCCTTTTCCTCGTCATTTTCCGCTTTCTTCTGCTCGAACTTCTGAGGCTTTTCAGCGACATCCTCTTCACTGTCATTGCCATCCGCAATGTTAATGAAGTTCACTTCATCATCTTCCGGCTTTTCTGTGTGATCCCCATCAGAATCATCCTTGAGGCTGTATACCAGAGCTGCCGCAATTCCTGCTGCAGCTGCAATTCCAGCCGCAAGCAATGTACGTTTCAATAACCCCATCATCACTTACCTCGACTTATACGTGTATTTTAGCACAAAGTTCCGGCTTGAATATGAAAGCGGATTTCACAGTTTGAGGCAGCGGATGATCTGCACCGCATTGGCCGCAGCGCCCTTGCGGATCTGATCGCC
Organism: Solobacterium sp.; assembly: GCA_022486935.1. Classification (GTDB taxonomy): domain Bacteria; phylum Bacillota_I; class Bacilli_A; order Erysipelotrichales; family Erysipelotrichaceae; genus Bulleidia. Next base: position 11,577 of record JAKVJO010000023.1, read on the forward strand.
GCAGCAGAACATGGCCAGGCCGCCGTCAAAGACAAGATCCGGGCGGACTCTTCCGACATAGACAATATCCTGATTGGAAGTATCGATTGGCATCGGGTACCCTTTCTCAATCAGTTTGTCTCCCGGAAACTGTCTGATCGCTTCTTCTGCTTCAGCGACCGATACAGGGCGCTCACACTGCAGGGAGAATGAGATGGAATGAGAGCGGTAGACCGGCACTCTGACACAGGTGCAGGTCACCTTCAGCTCCGGCAGGTGCATGATCTTCCGGCCTTCATTCTGCATCTTGTATTCCTCACTGGTATAACCATTACAGTCAGCATTTCCAATCCACGGGATGCAGTTGAATGCGATCTGGTGCGGGAATACCTCCGGCTTGATTTCTTCTCCGGCCATCACTGCTTTCGTCTCTTCTGTCAGTTCTGAGAGTCCCTTGATACCGGCACCGGAGACTGCCTGATAGGTTGAGGCAATCAGTCTGGTGATCGGGCTGATCTTTGCGATCGGGGCTGCAGCCATCAGAGTGATGATCGTACTGCAGTTTGGATTGGCAATGATGCCATGGTGATGTCTGGCGTCTTCGCCGTTGATCTCCGGAATGACGAGCGGCACCTCCGGATCAAGACGGAATGCCTTGGAGTTATCAATATAGATGGCACCTGCTGCTTTGATCAAAGGGGCATATTCTTTCGACAGCGATTCGGATACAGCACCCAGCACAACATCAAGACCGGCAAGGTGTTCTGCACTGACCAGCTGAACCGGGATTGCCTGTTTCTTGAAACGGAACGTTCTTCCGACACTGCGTTCACTGGCAAACAGCCGCAGTTCATCCACTTCAATGTTCTGTTCTTCCAGACACTCAATCATCTGGCGGCCGACTGCACCGGTCGCTCCGAGTATTCCGATCTTCATGCGTTCTTCCTCTTTTCTGTTGCGATGAATCTGTCATAGACACACTTGATTGCCTTGTCAAAATCACGGTTCATGACACCGACAACAATACACAGCTCATCGGAAGTCTGGCTGATGACCTTGATATTGATCTTGTTGCGGCCAAACTCGGAAAGCAGCTGACCGGACATGCCCGGCACTTCCTTCATGCCGCGGCCGACAATGGCAACCAGTGCAACATGGTCCTCCACTCTCAGATCATCCGGCTTCAGTTCGGTTCTGATTCTGGCGGCAATCTCATAGACACAGCGGTCAATGGATTCCGTGCTGACAATGACTGAGAAGGTATCAACCGTGACCGGCACACTCTCAATGGAGATATGGAATTCTTCAAAGATTGCCAGCAGTTTTCTCAGATAGCCGACTTCACCGGAGGTATGGCTCTTGACCAGTGTAATGACCGTAAAGTCCTTGCGGCCGGTAATGCCGGTGATCGGATGCGGCGGATCCTTTTCATCCAGTTCGCTGCAGTCACAGAGAATCATCGTACCGTGATTCTCCGGATCATTGGTATTGCGTACATTGATCGGGATGTTCTTCTCACGGACCGGGAACACTGCATCATCGTGGAGAATGTTGGCACCCATGTAACTCATTTCCCTGAGTTCACTGTAGTTGATGCGCGGGATCTGCATCGGATTATGGATGATGCGGGGATCTGCGACAAAGAAGCCGGACACATCTGTCCAGTTCTCATATACATCCGCATCCATGACGTTGGCCAGTACAGCACCGGTAATATCCGAGCCGCCCCGGCTCATGACCTTGATCACGCCGTTGGGAAGCGCACCGTAGAAGCCCGGCACGACAATGCCTTTTCCATCCTGGCACTTCTCCTGCAGCAGCTGCTGGGTGCGGACCATGTCGATCTCACCATCATACTGATAGGCAATGACATCTGCGGCATCCGCAAACTCAAAGCCAAGATATTCAGCCATGCACAGCGCCGTCAGATATTCTCCTCTTGAAACAAGGTAGTCCGTCGGTGTGTCCGGCTTCATCAGTGAACGGATCTTGGCAAACTCTGTTTCCAGATCCACGTTCAGATTCAGATCTTCTTTAATGGACCGATAGCGGTTTTCAATCATGGAAAAGATTTCTTCCCAGGATACGCCGTAGCGGATATGCGCTTCACAGAGATATAACAGATCCGTGATCTTGTGATCATCGCCTGCTTCTTTTCCGCAGGCACTGACAACCACGACTTTACGGGAAGCGTCTTCCCGGATAATCTTTCTGACTTTCTTGAACTGCTTTGCGTTGGCAACACTCGAGCCGCCGAACTTCGCTACTTTGATCATCTGTCTACCTCCGCAAGAAACAGGGCCGGATCATCCGCATTCTTAACAGCCTGCAGCAGTCCGTTCATGGATACTGCCGCTGTCAAAAATGTTTCTTCATCGATCTTCTGATCAATCAGACCGGTAAAGGAAGCCAGTTTTGCAGTGCGTACATAATACGTACCGGTGACTGCCTCATTATCAACATTGCATGCATGCGGATGAGATGCTGCATGAGTTCTGTTCTGTTTCAGGTCAATGATATCCTGCACCACTGCATGGGCGGTCGGAAGACTGCCTGCACCCTGGCCATAGAAAGCAGCCCGTCCAAGGGTAGCGCCGTTCAGTTCAATCTGGTTGAAGTTGGAAGACACCCTGCTCATCGCATCTGATTCATGCAGGAATACCGGCATCACAGATGCCTGCAGTGCACCGTCCTTCAGTGTTCCCTGACCGATCAGTTTGATGATGCGCTGATTCTTTCTGGCCCAGGCAATATCCTTTGCCTTGATATTGCGGATGCCGTATGAAGGGATCTCTTCCGGCTTTGCCATCGCATCAAAGCAATGCGCTGCACTGATACATGTCTTGTAGCGGACATCATATCCATCAATATCATCAGATGGATCCCGTTCTGCATAGCCAAGCGACTGCGCCTGTTTCAGCATTTCATCAAACTCTGCACCGGTATCAGTCATACCGGAGAGAATATAGTTGGTCGTACCGTTCATAATGCCGCGGAACGAAGAGATCGCATCAATCCGTCTGGTATGGGCTACTTCATGAAGCCAGGGAATACCGCCGCCCACACACGCTTCACAGCCGATCCTGCCGCCATGCGTTGTGCTGAGCTGCTGCAGTTCCTGCTGGAACGTCGCATACATTTTCTTATTGGAGGTCACAAATGATTTTCCGGCTGCCAGTGTCTTGGCAGCAATCGCATGCGCCGGCTCGAGACCGCCCATGCATTCCACGATGACATCGATATCCGGATCATTGAGGATCTCTTCCGCATTGACACAGAGTCTTGGATCATTGCCTTCTGACAGATCCTTGACCAGTATTTTTGAAATATGGATATCCTTCAGTTCTTCTGTATCCTGTGCATCAATAATCCTGCACACGCCGCTTCCCACGACGCCAAATCCAAGCAGTCCAAGATTCATTTTTCTTCCCTCACTGTTTTTGTTCCGGATACAGTTGTATTCAGAATAGAAACATAGTATCATTCCTGCATATCCAGATCAAGGAGAAAATACATGCAATATACCAGCACACGAAATACCGGGCTTCATATTCCTGCCCATCAGGCAGTTCTGCAGGGCCTTTCCAGAGAAGGCGGCCTGTTTGTACCGGAAGAATTCCCAGGCCCAATCAGCCCTTCCGATATCCTGCATGATTCCTATCAGCAGCTGGCAGTCCGTATCCTGTCAGGATTTCTGAGTGACTATACAGAAGATGAAATCAGGCAGTGTGTCTCTGCCGCCTACGACAGCAAGTTTGATACCGATGCAATCGTTCCGACCAGAACGCTGAAAGACGGCACCCTGCTGGAACTGTTCCATGGGCCGACTTCTGCTTTCAAGGATGTCGCCCTCACCCTGTTACCGCATCTGTTATCGTGTGCTTACGAAAAAGACGGGCTGAGTGATACGATCTCCATCCTGACAGCAACCAGCGGCGATACCGGTAAGGCAGCACTGTCCGGATTTGCGGATGTGCCGCATACCGCAATCACCGTGTTCTATCCGGAAATCGGTGTCTCCTTCATCCAGAAGAAACAGATGCAGACAGCCAGGGGAAACAACGTTTCTGTCATTGCCGTACAGGGCAACTTCGATGACTGCCAGCGGATGGTCAAAGAAGCTGTCAGTGATCCTGAAGTATTGAAGGCATGCCATCATGTACGGATCTCCAGTGCCAATTCCATCAATATCGGAAGACTCCTTCCCCAGGTGGTCTATTACTTCTCTGCCTACCGGGACCTTGTCAACAGTCAGAAGATCCACTGCGGCGATGAAATCAGCTTCATCGTTCCGACCGGCAACTTCGGCGATATCCTGGCCGGCTATTACGCAAAGAAGATCGGCCTGCCCATCAGACATCTGATCTGTGCATCCAATACCAACCATGTACTGACCGACTTTCTGAATACCGGCGTCTATTCCACCGACCGGCCGTTTGTGCCGACCATGTCACCATCCATGGACATCCTGATCTCCAGCAACCTGGAGCGCCTTCTGTTCATGGCTTCCGGCAATGATCCTGAACTGGTTTCCAAACTGATGGATGATCTGAAACAGACCGGCAGATTTGCAGTGCCGGAAGAAATGATGCAGAAGATCCGCGAAACGTTTATCGGTTACTGGGCAGATGAAACATCCTGCTCATCTGAAATCCACCGGCTGTATGAACAGGAACAGGTAACAATAGATCCCCACACGGCAGTCGCCATGCATGCATTACACGAATATCAGAAGACCGGTGCCAGTGAAGCGTGTGTTGTACTGTCCACTGCTTCGCCGTTTAAATTCTCGGCAAGTGTACTGGACGCACTCAGCGGTCCGTCAGATCTGAAGGACTTTGCGGCAATGAATCAGCTGAGCAGGGTAACCGGACTGAAGATACCAGCCGGCCTTGCTGAACTGGAACAGCTGCCGATCCGCTTCAGCCGGACCATCGCCAAAGCGGATGGCCTGAACGCAATCAAAGAACGCATGGAGGAACTGTCACATGATTAAAATTTCAGTACCTGCCACTTCTGCCAATCTCGGACCGGGCTTTGACTGCCTGGGCATGGCACTCTCGCTGTACAACACCTTTGAAATTGAAGTGTCTGACACGCTTCGGCTGGACAATGTTGAAGAACGGTTCAACAATCCGGACAATCTCTTTGTCCAGGCCTATATGAAAGGCATGAAAGCCATTGGCAGGACCGGCTCCATCCACGCTGTATTCCACTGTGACATTCCGGTTTCAAGAGGACTGGGCTCCAGTGCGGCCATGATCACCGGCGGACTGTATGCGGCTTCTGTGCTGCATGACTCCGCGCTGAGTAAAGATCAGATCTTTGAACTGGCAGCTGAGATGGAAGGACACCCCGATAACGCCGCACCGTGTGTCTATGGCGGTCTGACTGCCTGTCTGAAACAGAATGACAGCTGCACGGTCGGTTCGCTGAATCTCGACAGCAACTGGATCACCACCGTACTGATCCCTTCCTTTGAAGTATCCACTGCTTCGGCAAGGGCAATCCTGCCGGCATCTGTCTCATTGAAAGATGCAGCAGACAATGGCGCCCATGCCATCCTGATGGTGCATGCCCTGGAAACCGGCAACGAAGCGCTGATGAAGCTTGCCGCAAAAGATCTGCTCCATGAGCCATACCGCAAAAACCTGATCCCGCACTTTGATGCCGTCAAGCGGATCAGCGAACATGATACCGGCGGTGCCTGCCTGATCAGCGGATCCGGCTCCACCTGCCTGCTGATTTCCCGCCAGCCGCTTTCCAGAGTCGGCCTGGAAGAACTGGCTCAGGTGCCGGGCAGCTGGAACATCCGTCAGCTGTCTGTTGATCCCATGGGTGTCTCTACCCTGGAGGCAGACTGATGGCTTCCGATTATCTTCTGGTGTCCAAAAAGATCCTGCCGTCCTATCTCGAACAGGTCATCAAGGCAAGGGAACTGCTCAGCAGACACGAAGCATCTTCCGTCACCGAAGCTGCCAAAATGGCCGGCATTTCCAGAAATACCTTCTACAAATACCGGGATGCTGTCTATGCCCCGGATGAGACAACCTATCAGCGAAGAGCCAACCTGTCACTGGTACTGTCGCATGAAACAGGCAGTCTTTCTGCTGTGCTGAACGCGTTATCAAAGTCTTTGATCAGTGTGATCACGATCTCTCAATCCATGCCGCTGGCCGGAACCGCCTCGGTAACCATGTCACTGGATCTTGCAAGAAGCCGTCTGACAGCAGATGAACTGATCCAGCTGATGAAGAAAATCCCCCAGGTCGCATCCGTACATCTTGATGCAATGGAATAATCCGCGTACGATAATAGCAATGTTCCTGTTTACAGTGAAACAGAATACCAATGAGGAGAATACTACAGATGATTATCATTGAAATGGAAAACGGACATACCATCAAAATTGAACTGGATGAAACAGCAGCGCCGAAAACAGTCGCAAACTTCACGGAGCTGGTCAAAGAAGGCTTCTATGACGGCCTCACCTTCCACCGTGTCATCCCGGGATTCATGATCCAGGGCGGCGACCCGGCAGGCAATGGAACCGGCGGTTCCAGCAAGAACATCGTCGGTGAATTTGCCAGCAACGGCCACAAGAATCCGCTGCAGCACAAGCGCGGCGTCATCTCCATGGCAAGAGCCCAGAATCCGGACTCTGCATCCAGTCAGTTCTTCATCATGCACGCTGATGCACCGTACCTGGATGGCAGTTACGCAGCCTTCGGACACGTTGTTGAAGGCATGGAAACAGTTGACGAAATCGCCGGTGTTGAAACAGATGGCCGCGATAAGCCGACAACCCCGCAGATCATGAAGCGGGTATACATCGAAGGATAATCAAGTTCAAAACGACCGGCATCAATGCGATGTCGGTCGTTTCATTTCTTTTTCGATCCAGGCCATCAGAAGATTGACGATCTTTGTCTGCTGCACTTGACTGAGTTCGACCTCTTTCGGCACATGATACCACTTGTTCAGACAGCCCCGGCAGCAGCAGGCACAGGCATGCTGGGCCACAAATACCGGATGGCCGCGGAATGGCGTCTGTTTACCGTCATTGGCCGGTTCTTTCGGCGCAAGCCGCTCTTTCACAAATGCCTCGGCATGGCTGCGGATGACATCCATCCCCTTTTCGTTCACATAATCCCGGTCTTTCTGGGAAAGATGAAATCCTGCCCGAAATTTTGAAGTCTGAAGCTGATTCAGTGCATGATCAATCGTCTGCATCATTCCGCCCTTTTCTGCAGTTCATTGTATCACTGAAGGCTGATTGCAAGATGATCTGCGTGGGTTGAGGGCTTCTCAGAAGTCACAAATTAGACTATGATATAGGTATGAATGAAGAGAAGAAAACTGACCAGCAGATAGACTGCTACAACTACTTCCACGATGCCATCAGCACCGTCGCAATCTATGGGAAAGATGAGCCCAATTTTTTCCATGGCCACCTGATTCTCAAGCGTTTTTACAAAGATCAGAATAAAACCGAAGTGGATGAGAAACACACTCAGGATTATATGATCAGCACCCTGTTCTATGAGACCAACAAGGTTGTCCGTTCCATCCATCATGACTACTATGATGAAAACCAGGTACTCGCTTTTCTGCCCATGGCAGGACTTGGCGATCAGTACCGCCTGGTGTACAACCTGAAAGCTGCACCGGGCAGAAACGGTGAAGATAACGGACTCGCATTCCTGCAGGACAAAGATCCCAACGCAAGAGGCCTGGCGATCATCCTGAAAGAGGATGCCCAGCATAAACTGACCTGGCTGGAAGAAACTGAAGCGAGAAACATCATCAAACAGCTGAATGATCTGATCTGAACGCAAAGACCCATGTGAGCGATGAACTCATATGGGTCTTCTTTTCTGTCACTTCAGTTTTCCGTAATCCGCATCCAACACCGGTTCAAGCCATTCATTGGATAAGTTGGCACCCGGCACCACAACAGACAGGTGCGAGAACCAGGAATCTTTTGCGGCACCATGCCAGTGTTTCACATTGACCGGAATATTGATACAGTCACCTGGTTTCATTTCAACAGCTTCTTTGCCCCACTCCTGATACCAGCCGCGTCCGCCGACACAGATCAGGATCTGTCCGCCGCCGTTATCTGCGTGATGGACATGCCAGTTGTTGCGGCATCCCGGTTCAAAGGTCACATTGTCAATGTAGACCTGCTGATCCGAGAGGGAATACAGATAGCTGTTACCGACAAAATACTTTGCATAAGCAGTATTCGGCGTGCCAATCGGGAATGATACATTGAGTCCGTTCTGATCTGTCATTTCTTCAGTTCCTCCGCAATGGAATCTATCCATTTCTGTACTTCTGTATCTTTGGTGATCATCCGGCTGCCGCCTTCCGAGTCAAAGCGGATTTCCATTTCCTTCTCAAAGTCAGCGCCTTTGGCAGCCTTTTCCATATCCTTGATGACATGCCCGGGCCAGCCACCGTTGGTGAAGAAGGGAATCACTGTTTTTCCGTTCCAGTCATGCTGGGAAAACATCGTTTTGACAGCCGGTGCCATGGTATACCACCAGGTCGGCGTGCCAACGGCAATGACGTCATAGTCTTCCGGCTGATGGTTCAGCTGTTTGATCTTCGGGCAGTATCCGGCTTCCACCTCTTTCTGTCCCTGATCTACCGTGGTGTTGTAGTCCTCGGGATATGGCACCTCTGTTTCAATCCGCTCAATCTCTGCACTGGCAGCTTTTGCAAGCCGCTCGGCGATTCCTTTGGTGTTGCCGTTGGACCAGGAGTAATACAGTACCAGCATCCGTTTCATACAGTTCCTTCTTTCTGTTTGAGGTGAATCAGATAGTCAATCTGATCCAGCAGTTTCTGTTTCCTGTGAATTTCCTTCAAAAGACGGCAGCGCCACTGTTTCAGCACCATCATCTGTTCTGCTTCACTGACTGCTGATGCATAAGTATTCAGGCACTCTTGTGAGATGCCGATGCCCTTCAGAAGTTCCATTTCATTGGTGTCCTGTTTCATCTGTTTTCTCCAATCGCAAAGCAGGTGCCATTCCGTTTGAATGACACCCGTATCATCACATTGGCTGAAGCATCTGTACAATGCTTATATTTTATTGAACGTCATGCGCCGAACGCATAGCACGGTAGTATTCAAGAAACGCACCGGCCGCAGTTGCGGAAGGATGCAGTTTCTTCCAGACCAGCACAGAGTTCATTTCCAGAGCTGGTGACAGCGGCAAAAATTTGAGATCTGTACCGGTATAGAGATACGCAGCACCTTCTACGGTAATGCAGGAGGCATCGCCGTTTTTGACAATATCCACGGTATTCGGCATCAGCATGTTGTTCGTTCCAAACACATCCAGTCTGGAAAGATCCCTGCCAAACCAGGATGCCAGTTCTTTCTGCATGGCATTTCTGGCCGGTAAGATCAGCGGCAGCTGCTTCAGATCTGCGCGTGTGACGGACTTCTTTGCGCCGACCGGACTGTCACTGCGGGTCAGAAGACCCCACCGCTCCACTTCCGGAAGCCGGATGAATTCATATTTTTCAGTATCTGCCGGTTCCATGATCACCCCGAAATCCAGCAGCCCGCGGTCCAGCCGTTCTTTGACATAGTCGGCATTGTTGGCATAGATCTCATACTGCACATTGGGGTGCAGACGACGGAAAGAAGCCATGACCGGCTCCAGTGCCCTGGTTGCCATGAGTCCGCCGCAGCCGATGGAGATCATTCCGCCGATCTCTTCCTGATGTTCAAAATCACTTTCAATCCGGTCGCTCAGTTCAACAATTTCCTGCGCCCTTGCCCTGAGCATCATTCCGGCATCGGTCAGTTGGAAATGTCTGCCGCGTTCAAAGAGGGTGGCACCGAGTTCTTCTTCCAGCTGGGCCATCTGCCTGCTCAAAGAAGGCTGGGTGACGTGCAGCACCTCGGCTGCCCTGGAAATGTTCTCTTCCCTTGCGACTGCCAGAAAATATTTCAATGTCCGCAGTTCCATGATGAAACCCTCCGTTATCTCTATTCTAGCATCCAAATTGCCCGGATAAATCATCCTGCTCCGTTCAGTCAGACCAAATCATGGTATGATTAATCGATGCCAAAGCGGCAGATGGGACGGTGATGGAACATGCTCAATGAACAGCAGCTTGCAGAATATACCTCAGCGAGAATCATGGATAAAGGACGTGATCTTTATTATGACGGACACGTCGGGCGGGTGACACGTGCTGTTTCAGATGACGGCTGCCTGATCATCTCCGGCAATATCATCAGTTCTAACCGTTCACATCGCTATGAAGCTTCGGTCACCCTGAATGCAGAAGGCGATGAAATCTATGACTATTACTGCAGCTGTCCGTACAGCAGCAGCTACAGCGGGATGTGCAAGCATATTGTCGCCCTGCTGTTGAAATACATGTATGAGGCAAAGAAAGAAACCGAACAGTTTGACGAGCCCGGTAAAGACTATGGGCTTCCGATTGCACCCAAGCCAAGAATCATCTCCACTACCCCTGAACTGAAACAGATATTGGACGATTATGCAGAAAACGCTGACCGCGGGATTGCCTCATGCGATACCGGCACGGTTGTTCTCGAACCGACGCTGTGTTCAGAAAGCCAGCGATTCTGTGTTTCCTTCATGATCCACCGGATCGGTGAGCGTTCCTACAAAGTACGTAAACCGGCTAACCTTGCAAGAAGTATTGTCAATCAGGAAACAGTGTCCTTCGGTAAATTTTTGAAGTTCAGCGGCAGTCTGAATGCCTTTGAGCCGGCTTCCAGGAATATGATGGAATTCATCATCGCCCTGGAGCGTTCGTTCGGGAATCTGAATGATTACGGTCTCAATTATATGGTCTATAACCAGCATGAACAGATCCCGGTAGATACTGCCTTTCTGGATATGCTGTTTGAAGATATTGCGGCAATGCCATTCAACGGATCCCTCTTCAATGAAGACTGGGAGGGCGTTCCCTATCATCTGGAAGACGGCATGCCGGATCTGAGCATCAAACTCGAGCCTTCTGAGAATACCGGCTATCATCTGTCCTCTGTCCAGTTCCATATGCTGAAAGGGGTCCGCTACAGCTATCTGATCCCGGTCAAAAAGAGAACGATCTACCGGGTGGCAAACAAGACCATCCAGCAGCAGGAAGCGTTTCTGCAGGAACTGTCCTTCTCCTTTGGCAGAAAGCAGTATCTGTCTGACGATGATGCCCCGGTATTTGCCCGGGCAGTGTGGCCGGCCGTCTCCAGGGCCCTGCCGATTGAGCATCAGGGATTTGATGCGGAGAAGTACGCACCGCCCAGGGCAAGTTATGAAATCTATCTGGACATGCCGGAACAGGATCTGGTCACCTGCAGGCTGGATGTTAAATATGGAGAAAAGACCTTCCATGTCTATGAAGGCTCAGATCATCCGGAAGAACGCAACCTGAGAGAAGAAGATCAGATGAAAGCCTTCCTCAGCAGCTGGTTCAACGCCTTTGATGAAGCAAGACATCTGATGACGTTAAGCGATGATGATGACAAACTGTACAGCCTTTTGACAGCCGGTATCCCGGCCATGCAGGAAAAGGCGGCTGTCTATGTCTCAGACGCACTGAAATCACTGCGGATCAGACCGCATGGCCATGTACAGGTCGGTGTGTCCGTGGAAAGTGGACTGCTGGAACTGAGTATGAACGCAGAAGAACTCTCCAACGATGAACTGGCAGAGATTCTCTCCAAATACCAGAAGAAGAAAAAGTTCTACCGGCTGAGAAACGGTGACTTCATCAATCTGGATGACAGTTTTGATGAGCTCAAGGCAATGCAGGAAGACCTGCAGATCTCCAACAAGGACATGCGCAAAGGCAAGGCAATGATTCCGGCCTTCCGTGCACTGTATCTGGATTCCGCCCTGAATAACAGTGAAGATCTCTATCTTGACCGCGACGATCAGTTCAGACAGCTGGTCGACAACATGAAGGAAATCGGCACCAGATCTTATGATGTGCCGGATTCTCTGAAAGAAGTACTGCATGGCTACCAGAAAAAAGGCTACTCCTGGCTGTGTGCACTGAGAGACGCAGGTTTCTCGGGTCTCTTGGCGGATGAGATGGGCCTTGGCAAAACACTGCAGGTGATCACCGTCCTGTTAGCCTGGAAAGACCGCGGCAAGACACTGGTGGTCTGTCCGGCATCACTGGTCTACAACTGGTCCAATGAAATCCACCGCTTTGCGCCTACCCTGCCGGTCACCGTCATTGCCGGACCCGCTTCCCTGCGTGAACAGCTGATTCTGAATGCCGGAACGCAGGATATCCTGGTCACTTCCTATAATCTGCTGCAGAAGGACATTGAGACCTACCAGAAGACTTCCTTCAGCTGCCAGATCATTGATGAAGCACAGTTCATCAAAAACGAAAACACCCTCACTGCCCAGGCAGTCAAGTCCGTCGTTTCCTCATTCAGGATTGCCCTGACCGGTACACCGATTGAAAACCGGCTGAGCGAACTCTGGAGTATCTTTGATTACCTGATGCCGGGATTCCTCTACTCCTACCGCAGGTTCCGCACAGAGATCGAAGAACCGATCGTCAATGAAAAAGATGATGAAATGCGGGACCGCCTGCAGCGGATGGTCGGACCGTTCATCCTGCGCAGACTGAAGAAAGAAGTGCTGAAGGACCTTCCGGACAAACTGGAAGAAGTCGTCTATGCCGATCTCGACGGCGAACAGGCCAAACTGTATCAGGCCAGAGTGCAGACACTGAAGATCATGTTATCCGACAAGTCTGATTCCGAGTTCAAGCATGACAAGATCGAAGTACTGGCCGCATTGACAAGACTCCGTCAGCTCTGCTGCGGACCGGAGCTGATCTACGATCACTATGACGGCAATTCCGCCAAGGAAGATCTCTGTGTCGACATGATCCGCTCGGCAGTTGACGGCGGTCATAAAGTACTGCTGTTCTCCCAGTTCACCAGCATGCTGGCAGAACTGGAGAAACGTCTCGCCAAAGAGAAGATCGCCTATCATGAACTGACCGGTGCCACTCCCAAGAAGACCCGGATCGAACTGGTAGACGCATTCCAGACAGACGATGTTCCGGTATTCTGCATTTCCCTGAAAGCCGGCGGCACCGGACTGAACCTGACTGCTGCAGATGTCGTCATCCACTATGATCCATGGTGGAATACCGCCGTGGAGAATCAGGCAAGCGACCGCGCCCACCGGATCGGCCAGAAAAACACGGTTACCGTATGCCGTCTGATCCTGAGAGATACGATTGAAGAGAAGATCATCCAACTGCAGGAAAGCAAGAAAGACCTTGCGGATTCCATCCTGTCAGGTGATGAAATGTCCAGCGCACAGCTCTCAAGAGAGGATCTATTGAAACTGCTCTAGAGCACATCACAAGTACTTTCCTCCGGCTACAGATATACTGTGGCTGGAGGATTTTATATATGCAGGACTATTCCATTGAACTGGCAATGACTGTGACAGAGTATCTGAAAGAGGATGGCTGGAACTATACCTTTGATGAAAAGAACGGCATGATCCATGCCAGTGTGGCCCTGCAGTCCGCATTGGCCATGAGTGAGTTTTTGATTGATCTGAACCAGGACTTCTATCAGATCTATGCAAGAGTGTTTGTGGATCTTGGCCCTGAGCAGGCGCCGGCCATGGCAGTCCTGTTGAATGAGCTCAACTGCCGGATCACCTTCGGACACTTCGAATTCGGTGAAAACGGATCATTGAGATACCGGCTGACTGTACCATTTGAAACCATGCCAGGCGAGAAGATGCTGCATAACAGCTTCTATCTGCCGGCCTGTCTTTTGGATCATTACGCAGATGAGATGCTGGCGGTACTGCAGAATCCATCAGAGAAAGCCTGAACCGCAGTCCAAAAAGGTCTGAACCAATCATGCGTTCAGACCTTTCATTTGAATTGATCAACCAACTTCAGAACGTCTTGACTTCGACTTCTGCAGCACCGGCGTACTGTTTCAGCATGGCCGCAAACTGATCGGTCCACGGTACGGTATCCGCTGCTCCATCAAACGAGTAGATGATGGACATGATGCGGTGATGGCCTTCCGTGATCATTGCCCTGCGACTGTCACTGGACGCATTGCCAAACGCGCCATTCTCATCTTTCAATACCGGCATATTCACCAGGTTCAGCCCGCCCTTGCCGATGCCTTCGTAGAAGGTGCCTTCCGGTGCTTTGATATATTCAACCGGTTCCTTCAGTTGATCAAGATCATACGAACCAATGGAATATCCGGAAGAAACTGAAATGTAGTTATTGATATCAACAATACTGTTGATATGATACAGTCCCTGTCCCTTGACGATTCTTCTCAGCATTGCCTCCGCCGCATTGCGGTGCTCGGTAGGCTTGTTGCCAAGTTTCTTGTATGCAGTTCTTGTAGAAAGCACATGCGGATTCTCAACAATTGTTTCAAGGGTATACTGCTTTTTCAGATTCTCTTCCAGCTGCTGGAATGCCTGATTGAATTCTGCTGAACTTTCTTTGACATCTGCTTCATAGAACAATACGGCAAGTACCGTCTCTGGCACTGCTGTTTTCAGTTCCTGATCAATTTTGATATCCATGATATGGCCTCCCTGGCCTGTGGAATATGATAGCACCGGCAGCAATCCAAAAAATGCCACATTCTGACAGATCTATGCCAATTCGCATTCATTTAGGTCATAGAATCCAGAAGCAGAGAAAAGCAATATTTCATATCCTCAACCACTGCAAAACGACGATCTCGTTTCGCAATTTTAATAAATTTGTTGTTTTGCGAAATGGAAAGTTGTCGATTTGGTATAAAAAAGGCTTAACAGAGCGAAATCGCTATGCTAAGCCTGATCATACAATGGTGATTCCTGAGGGACTCGAACCCTCGACCCACTGATTAAGAGTCAGTTGCTCTACCAACTGAGCTAAGGAATCATTGACAGTGCTTAGTTATAGTACGACATTGCGGGAGTGATTTCAAGCAAAAACTGAAATTTCTGAAAGAAGTTTTTGTACAGGGAGTAATCACTGTCTTTTATATGTGTTGCTGATATTCTGCCATCTTGCTGAACAGGCAATCATAGCCACCCGTAAAACGGGTGGTATGCTCCACGGCTATAAGCCGTTTATCACGAGCCAGCGCCTTAAGACGCTGGCTTTTCCATATTTCATATGTCGAAGCCACCTTTGCACCTGCTACCTCACTGGCCGCAAGCGGCCT
>JAKVJO010000024.1 GCA_022486935.1 Solobacterium sp.
CTTCCTTCAGCACGCCCTCGCGGACTGTACCTTGCCTTCGGCTAGCGCTTTGGTTCATGTTGCCATATACGCGCAGTGGACTTTCACCACCAAGTTATCACCCATGTCGGGTGTACCAAAAAAATTCCGGATATTCTCCGGAATCTCTTCAGTCTCTCTTCATTCTGCGGTATTTCTTGCCGATATGCTTTTTCAGGTATGCCTGCACTTCTTCGGACTGCTTGAGACCGAAGGTAACAATGATAGTGAAATCATCATTCTTCTTGGTATTCCGTTCCGTTCCGCTGAAGTACACTTCTACCTTGTTCTTCTTTTCCTGAATGTCATAGCCTTTGACATCGGTCCATGGGGTGAAGTGTCCATAGGCAACCAGTCCCTCGTCGCCAATGCCATCGTGCAGCAGCAGGAATGACACAATGCACAGCATCATACAGCCAAGTCTCAGATAATCCAGCATGGTGTTGTACAGCATTGCTGAAAACAGGGCCAGGGCGGCGGCAACGACAAACAGAATTCTTGAGAAGGTCCAGCGTTTATCAACAATTTCGACCTTCTTGTGGGTGGTGACATATTCGTAGAGCAGCCAGATGCCAAGTGCTCCGAAGATTGCGGTTAAGATCCAATTCGCTGTTGTGTCCATTGATTGTTTTCTCCTTAATATCCAAGTGATTCATTGATCAGGATAACATGTATCCGGTTCGGGGTGCCGCTGCGTCTTGTCAGGACAAACTGATTGCAGATCGTCGTCGGCCGCATGCAGTTCATGCAGGATCCCAGTGTTGCACAGGGATTGTCCTTGTGCAGCCGGACGTTGTTTGCCGGTGCTGCAATTTCCTTTACCCGCTTGACTGCACTGTCTACATCATTGACCAGTTTGTTGGTGCCGCACAGTACGTAGACTTTTTTCGGTCCATAGATCAGTGCTGCAACCCGGTTGCCGGTGCCGTCCACGTTGTAGAGACAGCCATCCAGCGTCACTGCATTGGAGCTCATCAGATATACATCGGCATTCATGGATTCATGGAAGATCTTCTCCCGGTCATCGGTATGATAGCGGTCCAGGAATGCATAGTCCGGATTGCCGGTGAGCCAGGCAATCACGCCCATCTCTTCGAGCGTCATTGATCCGCCTACCCCGATCGATGATCCATGGAGAATGCTCTCTTTCAGATACTGCAGTGCTTCTTCTTTTGTTTCAAACCAGGAAGTCTCAAACGAATGGTCCTTCAGGCGCTTGATGGCAGTTTCGGCCTGGGCGCGCTGAATTGCTTTCAGGTTATCATCCATGGCGTTGTCCTCACTTTCGCGACTCAGCAATTATACCATGCAGGACTTGTTAGCAACATTCCGATACCGTACAATGATGCGGTGCAATCAAACAAAAAAAATCAGAATATCAGACTGCTTTCAACCGATCTTGACGGAACACTGCTGAACCGGATGTCAGAAGTATCCAAGCGGAATCAGGATGCACTGCGTGCCCTGCATGATCAGGGCGTGATCATTGTCATCAACAGCGGCCGCTCTTTTGAGTCCATCTGCGGACGGATTCCCGATGATCTTTATGACTACGCTTCCTGCATGAATGGACAGGATGTCTACTCCGTCAAACTGAAGCAGCATTTTCTGATGCCGGAACTGGACCGGAAGGACATCACTGACCTGTTTGAGATTGTGTCTCACCATATGTCAGTCATGGAAATCTATGCCGCTGAAGATCATTACTCTGCCTGCAGTCCTGCCTATGCCTTTCTCGGCAATCTCTATGCCAAACTGTCATGGCTGCGCTGGCGGATCTGCGGCTATCACCCAAATCCCATCAGGCTGATTACCAATGCAGAAGATATCCCCTGCAGTCATGTTCCGAAGGTATGCTTTACCGGCCGGGCCCGCCAGCTGGAAGAAATCCGAGATGAACTGCCAAAAGGACTTGATTCCACCTTGGTCAATCTCAACTGGATGGAAGTGCAGAAAGCCGGCATCAGCAAGGGTGCAGCGCTGAAGAAGATTCTCGAAGCAGAACATCTTGATGGCTCCATGGCTGTTGGCTTTGGAGATGGCGAGAATGATATACCCATGCTGAAAGAATGCGGAACCCGCATCGTCATGAGCAATGCCATGCCGAATACCAAAAAGCAGGCAACGGAACTGACCTGTTCCAACAATGAAGACGGTGTCGCTGTCTGGATTGAAGCGAATCTGCTGGACTGAATCCGGCAGATTTTTTAAGTTTTAAGCCTTTGATGTAGTAAGATGGATTCATCAGAAACAGGAAAGAAGGAATCAGGATATGTTTGATCATTATCGGTATGACGGAAGCCGGAAGTTCTCCATTGATCATTCCGAGACCAATGAAACCTCACTGGTAAAGGACCGGAAAGAATCAGAAGAAAAGATGGCGGAAAACAACAAGCTCATTGATGAGCTGCAGGACCGCCTGTATGCCGACAAGAAGGAAGGCGTCATCTTCCTGTTCCAGGCAATGGATGCGGCAGGAAAAGACGGAACGATCCGGGCAGCGATGTCGTGCCTGTCACCGCATGGAGTTCATGAGACTGCCTTCAAGGCACCCTCTTCCAATGAACTGGCCCATGATTATCTCTGGCGGATTGAGCAGAGTGTACCGGCCAAGGGAGAAATTGCCATCTTCAACCGTTCCCAGTATGAGGAAGTACTGATCTATCGGGTCAAGCAGCTGTGGAAGACCCAGGCCAATGCCAAACGGATCAACTTTGATACCATCATGGACAACCGCTATGATGACATCAAGAACTATGAATCCTATCTCTGGCACAACAATGTACGCACGGTAAAGATCTTCCTGAATGTATCGCGCAAAGAACAGGCAAAGCGGTTCCTCAGCCGGATCGAAGAACCGGAGAAGAACTGGAAGTTCTCTGAATCAGACTATGAAGAGCGCAAGTACTGGGATGACTACCAGAGTGCATTCGAAGATGCGATCAACCACACTTCCACCAAACATGCCCCATGGTTTGTTGTTCCGGCAGATCATAAGTGGTACATGCGCTACGTTGTCAGTGAGATTATCCTGGATACACTGAAGGATATGGATCCGCAGTATCCGGCAGTTACGGCGGAACGGCTTGAAACATTTGCGACTTACAAGACCGCGCTGGAAGATGAACTTGGCATCAAGGACAAACCGGAAGAAGCACCTGCTGAAGAAACCAAACCAAAGAAGACCAAGAAAGACAAGAAGAAGCACAAGGACAAATAATACAGCATGGGGAAAGCGCAGAAGCTTTCCTCTCTTATTCAAATCTCAAGGAGAAAAACACATGGAAAAATCAAACGTATACTTCGCAGACATGTCCAATTCATTCAACGAGAACCTGCTGCAGAAACTGAAGCGGCTCTGTATCACAGCCGGGATCAAAAACATTGACTTTGAGAATCAGTTCGTAGCCGTCAAGATGCACTTCGGCGAACCGGGCAACCTGGCTTATCTTCGCCCCAACTATGCAAAAGCGGTCTGTGATCTGGTCAAGGAACTTGGCGGCAAGCCGTTTCTGACCGACTGCAATACGCTGTATGTCGGCGGCCGCAAGAATGCCCTGGATCATCTGGATTCTGCTTACCAGAATGGCTTCAACCCCTTTGCGACAGGCGTTCATGTCATCATTGCAGATGGCTTGAAAGGAACCGATGAAACACTGGTTCCGATCAATCAGAAATGGGTCAAGGAAGCCAAGATCGGCAAAGCCATCATGGATGCGGATATTGTCATCTCACTGTCTCACTTCAAGGGACATGAAGAAGCCGGCTTTGGCGGAGCACTGAAGAATCTTGGTATGGGATGCGGATCAAGGGCCGGCAAGATGGAGCAGCACTGTGACTCCAAGCCGCAGGTCAATGAAGAAGTGTGCCGCGGCTGCGGTACCTGTCAGAAGATCTGTGCCCATGATGCACTGCAGTTCAATGCAGATCATAAAATGCACATTGATGAAACAAAGTGTGTCGGCTGCGGCAGATGTATTGCCATGTGTCCGTTTGACGCCATTGAGCCGATCTTCGGTCAGGCCTTTGATATCCTGAATGAAAAGATTGCCGAGTACAGCTATGCCGTCATCCATGGCCGCCCTTCGTTCCATATCGCCCTGGCCATTGACGTCTCGCCGGAGTGTGACTGCGCACCTTACAATGACAAACCGATTGTCGCTGATGTCGGCATGTTCGCATCCTTTGATCCGGTTGCCCTGGATCAGGCCTGTGCAGATGCCTGCAACGCTTCACCGACAATCCCGGGAAGTGTTCTCGACAGACACGGTCATGAACATCACGACTGCTTCAAGGATACCCATCCGGAAACGGACTGGAAGAGCTGTCTTGCCCATGCCGAGGAAATCGGTCTTGGCACCAGGGAATATCATCTGATCAAAATCTGATCAGATACCAAAAATGGAACTCCTGAGGGGAGCCTGCTGAAAAAGTCTTGATCTCATCCAGAGGCTAATGAAGACCGCAAGTCATCAGAAACAACGATGATTATGCGGTTTTTCTTTACTTTTGTATTGACATACATGCATGCATGGTATATAATGGTGGTAATAATCGAGGACGATGCCATGCTTAAGAAGACCGAGCAGCTTCAGATGAACTTCAGCCAGTCCAGCAGCCTTTACAATATCCTGATTCCGAAGGATAACTTCTGGAGGAGATTGAATGAGTCTGTAGACTTCGGATTTGTCCGTGAAGACATTCAGAAGAACTACAGTGAGGATATGGGCAGGCCTGCTGAGAGTCCTGAACTGATGTTGAAATTCCTGCTTCTGAAGACGCAGAGAAAGCTCAGCGACCGAGACCTGATTGATCGTGTCCGCTATGACATGGAAATGAAGTACTTTCTTGGCTATCAGCCTGAGGATACCGAGTTCATTAATCCTTCCCTGCTGTCCAAGTTCCGCAGTCTTCGCCTGAAGGACAGCAGCCTGCTGGACTTGATGATCAGGAAGACCGTGCAGATTGCACTGGAGAAAGGTGTCATCAGCGATCATGAGGCAGTGATCATGGATTCAACACATAGCAATGCAATGTACCAGCACGTATCTCCAAGAGAAGAACTGATTCACCGGGCAAAGGAACTTCGGAAGTCGGTATATGCCGTTGACCCGGCGATGCACGACCGGATGCCGGCAAAGAAGGAGAGCACCGGTCTTCTGGAAGATGAGATGGAATACTGCAGAGAGCTGTCTCAGCTGATCTCTGAAGATCAGCGATTCACCAACTTCGCAGGGATTCAGGAGAGTCTCCATTATCTTGAGGAAGGCATTGAAGACTGTGACAGAGAGATCGAGTTCTCCAGGGATCATGATGCGAAGGTAGGCCACAAGACAGCGGATACCTCTTTCTTCGGATACAAGACTCATATCGCGATGACACCAGAGAGGGTGATTACGGCAGCTGTCATCACGACGGGAGAGAAGCACGATGGGAAGCAGCTGCAGGAGCTGACCAAGAAGACTGAGGAAGCGGGAATCACGATTGACGCAATCATTGGGGATGGAGCATATTCTGAGAAGGATAATATCGAATACACGGCAGAGAAGGATATCAAGCTGGCTTCCAAGCTGAGTGAATGCGTGCTGCACGGAGTGAGAAAAGAGAATGGCTTTGAATTCAACAAGGATGCCGGAATGTATGTATGTCCTGCCGGTCACATGGCAATACGAAAGGCAAAGCAGGGAAGCGCGCGAGACAGCAGTGGCAATGACAGCAGAGTAGAGACCTACTATTTTGATGCAGAAAAATGCAGGCACTGTCCACTGAAGGAAGGTTGTTACAAGGAAGGCTCGAAGACCAAAACCTATTCCGTAAAGATCAAGTCCGATACGCACATTGCCCAGATGGATTACATGGAGACAGAGGAGTTCCAGGAACTGTATTCTCACCGATACAAGATCGAGGCAAAGAACGCAGAGATCAAGAACATCTATGACTACGGCAATGCAAAGGCCAGCGGCATTACAGGCATGACCCTTCAAGGGGCTTGTACGCTCTTTCTGACCAATCTAAAGCGAATCGATGAGCTTGAACGTGAGAAAGAGGCAAATGCCAGTCGATAATTGATCTGTTTTTATGCATATATCAAAAAAATACCCAGGGAATCCCTGGATATTCATTTCTGCTCAATTCCAAACACGCTCTTTTTCAGCAGGCTCTCCTGAGGGAATTCCATTTTTTGATATCTGTTATTTCTTCGGAGTTTCTTTGTGATACACCGTCTTGAATGCTGAGATGGAACGTCTGCGCTGCGGCATTGGAATTGACTCTGTACTTGCCTTTGCAGTGCGCATCAGTTCATCCTGGGCACAGAATGCCGGCTGGCTGCTTTCAATCCTGGTATATCTTCCATCTGACTTCATTCTTCTCGCTTTTGTGTTGTCCCTGAAATAGCAGTCAAGATAAGCATGGATCTCACTGCGGATACCAGCATCTAGAATCGGTACAGCAATCTCGACACGGTGTTCAGTATTGCGGGTCATGAAGTCTGCCGAAGAGATGTACATCCGCTCAGCAGTCCCGCTGCCAAAGAGATACACTCTGGAGTGCTCCAGATACCTTCCGACAACAGAGCGGACATGGATATGATCTGTCTTGCCGGGGATCTCCGGCAGAATGCAGCAGATCCCGCGGACAATCATATCAATCTGGGTGCCGGCATCGCCTGCTTCCTTGAGTGCCCGGATCAGATCTTCATCGGTCAGAGAGTTGATCTTGAGGACAATCTTCCCCTTCGGCCCTTTAGCCTGTTCACGGTGGATCAGTTCCAGCAGCTTCGGTTTCAGTGAAACCGGGGCAACCAGCAGTGTACGGTAGCTGCCATCCAGCCTTCCAAGCATCATGTTGTTGAAGAATGCGGCCGCATCCCGGACGATACCGGGTCTTGCGGATAGATATGCCAGATCGGTATACTGCCTGGCTGTATTCTCGTTGAAGTTACCGGTGGCGATCAGTGCAACATGCTGGGGCTTCTTGCCATGCATGCGGGTGATCAGGCAGATCTTGGAATGGACTTTGTAATCTTCAAAGCCATACATGACTGTACAGCCGGCATCTTCGAGACGTTCCGAGTAGTCAATGTTATTCTGCTCATCAAATCTGGCCTTCAGTTCAATCAGCACATCAACATCCTTGCCGTTTTCAGCTGCCTGCGACAGGTAATCAACCAGATGTGCTTTTCTTGCCATGCGGTAGATTGTAATCTTGATCGATGTCACTTCCGGATCACTGGCTGCCTGACGGATCAGCAGCAGAAACGGATCCATGGATTCATACGGATACGACAGCAGCACATCTTTCTGTACCACCTGATCAAAGAGACTGGACTGATAATCAAAGTCCGGGCTCAGCTTCGGGGTATAAGGCGGATAAAGGAATTCTGCCTTCTGTGTTTCATTCAGCATACTTCCAAGACTGAATGCATACTTCATGGACATCGGCAGTGTGGTCTCAAACAGCTCCCCGGATTCAAGGTCCATGGAGTCAACCAGATACCGGTACATCCTGGCACTTGGCCGTCTCGACACATCGAGTCTCAATACACCCATATGCCGGCGCTCTTTCAATACCTTGAGCATCTTCTGCCGGTAGTCCTTGGTATCATCAAACATCTCATCATCCGCATCCACATCAGCACTTCTCGTGATGTAGAACTTCAGACGTTCACTGACGGTATCACCCTTGAACAGAGTCGGCAGATACTCCAGTACCAGATCTTCGGTATGTACAAACCGCAGTGCTCCATTGCTGGATGGAAGCCCAACGATATCTGACAGATTGCGGGGCACTCTTGCGAATGCAAAGGTCTCTTTGTTTTTATGTTTCAGCATGCATGCCGCATAGACTGTTTCTGATTTCAGCATCGGCATCGGGTGTCTTGAATCAACGATCTCGGCGCTGATCAGCGGTACGATGACCGCCTGGAAATAGCGCTTGAGATACTTCAGTTCTTCCTTGGTGCAGTCTGACACCCTCAGATCCTGGATTCCGGCCGCACTCATGTCCCTGCGGATGAGACGGAAGATCCTGGTCCGTTTGTCATACTGGTGGCGGGCTTCCCGGTAGATCAGATCCAGCTGTTCTTTGGCATGATAGCCGGACTTGTTGTCGATCTCCTTTGGCTTCAGCTTCTTCATTTCCAGAAGACTGCCGCAGCGGACAGCGAAAAACTCATCCATATTGGATACGTGGATCGCCACAAACTTCAGCCGTTCCAACAGCGGTACCGATGGGTCTTTCGCCTCGTCCAATACCCTGCTGTCAAAACGCAGCCAGGAAAGTTCCCGGTTCTGCGTATATCCTTCTTCATACAGTAATTTTGTCATAAATGTAAAACTCCCTGGATCCCGTTGTTGATCTATCAACATCATACTATGAAAACAGGCTGAACTGCCTGATTTTACAATGATTTAACAATTTTGAATCACATTAAAAGCTGCAGCTGCACCGGCAGGATGCGCAGTGAGATATGATCGGACTTGCAGTATACTTCCCCATCGGTATGGATCCAGACCATCCGGTCGGAATAGATCTCGGCGGTCTTTGCGCTGGCGAACGTACACTTTGGATTATGCAGATGGATGCCGAAATTGACTGCCGGCATCAATGTCACAACCTGACCGGTCTTCAGACCGGCTGCTGTCATCGTTGCAAACTTTCCATCACTGCCATCCGCATCCGGGCAGAACTTGAATCCGCCGCCTTCGTACGGCCACAGCATGCACAGTGAAAACATACACGATCGACAGATACCTCCGGTTTTCCATCATAACTGATCCGGTAATGGACCGGCTTGTAGTTGAAAATCAGTTTGATACATTCAAAGCCATAGATCAGTTTGCCGACCAGTAACAGGTTGAATACTTTCTTGGCATGGAGCGATTCATCTGCCTGTTCACAGATCTCTGCATCAAAGCCCATCCCGCTGGACACATTGAAGCGTCTGACATAATCTTCCCTGATGAGAGAATGATCCTTCTCATGGCTGACTGCCTGGATCCGCTCGGACTGGGTATGACAGATCTT
Organism: Solobacterium sp.; assembly: GCA_022486935.1. Classification (GTDB taxonomy): domain Bacteria; phylum Bacillota_I; class Bacilli_A; order Erysipelotrichales; family Erysipelotrichaceae; genus Bulleidia. The sequence continues at coordinate 9,046 of JAKVJO010000024.1, forward strand.
TTCACCGACGTCCACACTTCGAACAACCCTGCCATTGAGGATGGTACGGGCAATTGCCTCACGGTCCTTGCCAAGCTTCAGTCCTCTTGCAAGATCGTTTCCTGAACCGGCCGGGATATAGCCAAGATGAACCAGGCTGAGGTCGCGGATGCCGTTGACAGCCGCATTCATCGTGCCGTCGCCGCCGACAATGATCAGATTCACCTGTTCTTCAGAAGCGGTCAGTTCTTTGACAATAGCTTCGATGCCATGGGTCAAAGAAGAGTAATGCACGGTGTACTGCTGGTGGCTGGCCTGAAAGACCGGTTCCAGTTTCTTCCAGATTTTACCTGTCCAGCCAGACGCACCGGCCGGATTGACGACAACATGAAATTGCATTGTTCTCTTCCTCACCCGTTATTCTTCTTCAACTATTGTACCACCGAAGAAAAAGCCGGAACATCCGGCTTCTTCTGTTGGCTGAGGATTATTTGACTGTCAGTGTGTAATCACTGTCATTGGCATCAACGACCATGGTATGACCGGCAAGATTCGGATCTTCAATGATCTTTCTTGCGATCATGGTTTCAATGGTACGCTGGATATGCCGCTTCATCGGACGGGCACCGAACGCAGGATCTGCGCCGCAGGAGATAATGCGGCTCTTTGCCTGATCGGTGATTTCCAGCTTGATGTCCTTTTCTGCAAGACGGTCTGACAGCTGATGCAGGAATTTGTCTGCGATCTGTTTCAGGGTATCTTCATTGAGGGCATTGAAGACAATGATCTCATCAATCCGGTTCACAAACTCCGGCTTGAAGAACTTCTTCACTTCTTCCATGTAGTGGTCGTTACGTTCTTTGGCATCCGGATCAAACGCATACTGGGAGCCAAGGTTCGAGGTCATGATGATAATCGTATTCTTGAAGTCCACCGTCACACCCTTGGAATCGGTAATCCGGCCGTCATCGAGAATCTGCAGCAGGATGTTGAATACATCCGGGTGTGCCTTTTCAACTTCATCCAGCAATACGATGGAATACGGATTGCGTCTGACTGCTTCGGTCAGCTGACCGCCTTCATCATAGCCGACATATCCCGGAGGAGCTCCGATCAGTCTGGAGACACTGAACTTCTCCATGTACTCCGACATGTCAATCCGGATAATCTTGTTCTCATCATCAAACAGCTGCTGAGCCAGTGCCTTGGCGACTTCCGTCTTGCCGACACCGGTCGGACCCAGGAACAGGAAGCTGCCCAGCGGGCGGTTTTCATCCTGAATCTGTGCCTTGGAACGCATGATGGCATCTGATACCAGACGCAGTGCTTCATCCTGTCCCATGACCCGCTTGCTCAATGCCTGCGGCAGGTTCAGGATCTTCTGACGTTCGGTGCTCATCAGTCTGGATACTTCGATATGCGTCCAGCGGCTGACGATCTTGGCGATCATTTCTTCATCGACCACCTGCTGAATCATGGAATCCTTGTTTTCCTTCTCGGAGAGATCCTTGATCTTCTTCTCCAGTTCCGGAATGGTTTCATACTTCAGTTTGGCAGCCAGTTCATAGTTGGCATCATTCTGGGCCTGCGTCAGCTGCAGTTTTGCATGTTCGAGCTGTTCACGGTCTGTCTTGACGCTGTCCAGTTCTTTCTTCTCACTCTGCCACTTGGAGAACTTCTGTTCCTTCTCCTCGTTCAGGGTTGCGAGTTCTTTCTGGATATCTGCTTTCCGCTGCAGGGTCTTCGGATCCTTCTCTTCTTTCAGGGAGGTCTCTTCGATCTGCAGGGTCATAATTCTGCGGTTGAGCTCATCGAGGTCCGCCGGCATGGAATCCATTTCCACACGCAGACATGCACAGGCTTCATCCACCAGGTCGATTGCCTTATCCGGCAGATACCGGTCGGTAATATAACGGTTGGACAGCTCCGCAGCAGCCACCAGTGCTTCATCCTTGATCACGACGTTGTGGTGATTCTCAAAGCGTTCCTTCAAACCACGGAGAATGGAAATGGTATCTTCCACACTCGGCTCGTCAACCTGGATCCGCTGGAACCGGCGTTCCAGTGCCCGGTCTTTTTCAATGTACTTGCGGTACTCATCAAAGGTAGTCGCACCGATGCACTTGAGTTCCCCTCTTGCCAGCATTGGCTTCAGCAGGTTTGCGGCATCCATGGAGCCTTCGGTCTTCCCGGCACCAACCAGATTATGAATCTCATCAATGAACAGGATAATCCCGCCATTGGCTTTCTTGACCTGGTTCAGTACACCCTTCAGACGCTCTTCAAATTCACCGCGGTATTTCGCGCCGGCAATCAAAGAGCCCATATCCAGTTCAATCAGTTTCTTGTCTTTCAGTCCCAGCGGCACATCGCCGTTGTAAATACGCCAGGCAAGTCCTTCGACAATTGCCGTCTTGCCGACACCAGGTTCACCGATCAAGACCGGGTTGTTCTTGGTCTTTCTGGAAAGAATCTCAATGACCCGGCGGATTTCTTCATCCCGGCCGATCACTGGATCCACCTTGCCGTCTTTGACATCCTGGACAAGGTCATGGCCGTACTTGCTTAACGCATCAAGCTGGCTTTCATTTCCTTTGTCATCCATCTTCATTCCATCTCTTCTCTCAGCTTCGGCATTCTTGACGTCTTTGATCGAGAAGCCGAATTGTTTTTTCATTCCCTCTGCAGCAGCGCTGTTGGTCTGTAACAGACCGATCAACAGTGCGGCAGTCGACATATACGTGTCGCCCTGTTCCTTCATGTAATCCAGTGCCTTGGTATAGCCTTCGCTTACCTGACGGGAAAGCATTGGCTGACCGGCATCCGTCTGGGTCGGAAGTTTGTCAATCAATCCATTCAAAAATGTAATCAGCTGCTGTTTATTGATCTTCAGGCGGGACCAGATGCCGTCGAGTCCGGTATCTTCTGCCATTGCGGACAGAATATGTTCCGGTGCCAGTTCAGCATGATGGTGTTCCTGTGCCATTGTGAGCGCACTCATAATAATGGCCTGAAGCTGTTCAGTCATCTGTTCAATATTCATCATTATCACCTGCGATTCTGAATCACTGTGTGATTCGTCTTTCAAACCTTATATCAGTTGAACATTTTGCGGAAGCTGTCAAACGGATTCTTCTTGGAACTGCTCTCTTCATTCTGCAGTTCGCGGTAGAGATCCTTTTCACGGCTGCTCAGTTTCTTGTCAATCTGGATGCGGATCGTGCAGAGCTGATCGCCCGGCTTGCCGCCGCGGATATCAGGTACACCCTCCCCACGCAGTCTCAGCTGGGTGCCTTCCTGGGTACCTGCCGGAATCTTCATGGTTACTTCACCGTTGATGGTCGGTACATCGACTGTGCAGCCAAGGGTTGCGTCTACCGCACTGACCGGAATCTCCAGCGTGATGTTCTTGCCGTCACGGACAAACTGATTATGCGGACGGATGTGAACCTGGATATACAGGTCGCCATTGTCGCCGCCGTTGGTGCCGCGCTCACCTTTACCGGCAATGTGCAGTGACTGTCCGTCTGCGATACCGGCCGGAATCTTCACTTCAACCGTAACGCGGTTATGCTTGTAACCGGTGCCGCCGCATTCCGGGCATACCCTGCGGATCCGCTTGCCGGTGCCATGGCAGTCCGGGCATACACCCTGGGACTGGAACACACCGAATGCGGTACGCTGCTGGGTAATCACAGTACCTGAACCGTGGCAGGTTGAACAGGTTTCAATGTCACTGCCGCTGTAGGCACCTGTGCCGCCGCATCTGGTACACTTCTCATCAACGTTCAGCGTCACATTTTCGGTCTTGCCGAAACATGCGTCCATGAAGTCGATGTTGATCTTCATATAGCGGTCTTCGCCGCGTCTTGGCCCGGCTGCTCTTCTGGAAGAGCGCTGCTGACCAAAGCCGCCCATATCGCCGCCGCCGAAGAAAGAGGAAAAGATATCGTTCAAGTCATCAAAGCTGCCGGACTGGAACCCGCCGAATCCCTGGCCTGCACCAGCCTGTGCACCATCCATGCCGGCAAAACCGAACTGGTCATAAGTGGCCCGCTTCTGCTTGTCGCTCAGCACTTCATATGCTTCGTTTATTTCCTTGAATTTTGCCTCTGCGTCCGGTGCCTTGTTTACATCCGGATGATATTTTTTGGCCAGACTCCGATATGCTTTACGGATCTCGTCATCATTCGCATTCTTGGAAATCCCAAGCACCTCGTAGTAATCTCTCTTTTCTGCCATATACAATCATCCCTTCTAATTCATTCTGCAATGGAAGCCTGATAAGCTTCCAGCCCTTCGCCGCCCCGCACTCTGACTCTTGGCAAAGCAAGCGGATCCATGGATGGATCAATCTTCCCCGGTTTGGTGGTGAATGCCAGTTTCGCACCGGCATCTTTTACAATTGATTCGGCGCTGTCATTGATATCACCGAACGGATAGCAGTATACAAAACCGCCGTCCACATAGTCAAACGATTCTTTCGTATCTTTGACGCCATCCTCATGCGAGCAGCACAGCAGCGCACCGCCGTGTCCCATTCCGGAACAGCCGCCCTGGTGCATCAGGAAGCTGTGGCTCTGCAGCTCAATGCCATCTTCACGCATCTCCCACAGGTCATAGGACATCTCAGCAGGCTGCCAGCCGCAGACGACAAACAGTGTTGCATGGATGCCGTACTTCTTGAAAATCGGGTAGCCGTACTGATGCATGGAGGGATCTCCGTCATCAATCGTAATCGCAACGCTCTTTTCAGGAATCTGGGCCCGCTGTTCCATGAAGTATTCGGTCTCCCGCATACTCAGGGAATGGTAGCCATCCGTACTCAGCCAGTTCAGCTGCTGATCCAGTTCATTTACTTCCACATCATTGGCATCCTTGCGGGTGCCGCCGTCTTGTTCACTGTAGAAGAAGTGATACATCAGAACCGGAAGATCATCTGCCAGCGGTTGAGATACCGATTCACCGGTATCCTTCACGTCTGTGACCTGGTCTTTGGGAATGTAGTAGACTGCATTCTGAAACTTCACCCCGTATCGGGGATCGGAATCATCCGGCTTTACATAAACCTGATAGTCGTTTGCACTGTCACAGTTCAGCAGTACGGTTCCCTTTTCATCTTCCAGCTGGTAGCCGGATGATGCAGTCAGTGTCGAAGCGTAAGGAACAAGATTCGTATGGTTTTCAAACCAGCGTCCGCTGGTCTTGACATCAGCGCCGTTGAGATAGAAGTCGGAATCTGCGACATGCAGATAAGTCTTCTGATCATCTTCGACAATGTCAACCAGTGCACCGGCCTTGAACGTCCCCTGTTTCTGGAACGCACCTGATGCGTCTTTTGTATACAGTGCAGTATCTGCACTGACCTCTGCTTTGGTATTCCAGAAGGAAGACCAGTCAGCGGAATCTGGGGCTGTTGTTACAGCAGTCTGTTCACTCCCGCTGGTCGAAATCTGGCTCGGATCCTGCTTCAGCAGGTGATTGAAAACGGCTGCAGTAATGAGACAAATTCCCAGGATCGCTCCCAGGAATATTGTCAGATGTGATTTGTTAATTCTTCTTTTCTTTGAAGTCCGCATCGACTACATCGTCGTTATTCGGAGCACCGTTTGCAGAACCTGCTCCGGCTGCACCGGCATCACTGCCTGCTGCGCCCTGAGCTGCGCCCGGGTTCGAATACATCTGCTGAGCCATGTCGTTGGCTGCCTTTTCCAGGGCATCCAGCTTTGTCTTCAGGGAATCCATATCATTCTTGTCAATGGCTTCCTGGAGTTCATCTCTGAGCTTCTTGACTTCATCCTTCTGCTGCTGAGTGACATTCTTGTTGTCAGTCTTCAGGGTTTCATCAATCTGGTTGATATAGGATTCAGCCTTGTTGCGGGTCTCGATATCTTCCTTCTTCTTGTCATCGTCAGCCTTGTGAGCTTCTGCTTCCTTGACCATGCGGTCGATTTCGGAATCAGAGAGTCCGGAAGAGTTGGAAATCGTAATGGACTGGGTCTTGTTGGTAGCCTTATCCAGTGCAGTTACATGCACGATGCCGTTGGCATCGATGTCAAACTTGACTTCGATCTGCGGAACTCCGCGGCGTGCCGGTGCAATACCGTCAAGCTGGAAGTTGCCCAGTGTCTTGTTGTCTGCAGCCATCGGACGTTCACCCTGCAGGACATGGATATCAACTGCCGGCTGGTTATCAGCAGCAGTGGAGAATACCTGTGACTTGCTGGTAGGAATCGTGGTGTTTCTCGGAATCAGTACAGTCATGACACCGCCCAGGGTTTCAATACCAAGGGACAGCGGAGTGACATCGAGCAGCAGGACATCCTTGACGTCGCCGGCAAGAACGCCGCCCTGAATTGCAGCACCGATTGCAACGCACTCATCCGGGTTGACGGACTTGTTCGGTTCTTTGCCAAGCTCACGCTTGACAGCATCCTGAACAGCCGGGATACGGGTGGAGCCGCCGACCAGCAGTACCTGGTCAAGATCGTTGGCAGTCAGCTTTGCGTCAGAGAGTGCCTGACGGACCGGTCCCATGGTCTTGTCAACCAGGAACTTTGTCATACGGTCAAACTCTGCACGGGTCAGTTTTGTTTCGAGGTTCAGAGGTCCTGAACCGTCTTTTGCCATACCGATGAACGGCAGGGAAATTTCAGCTTCAACCATGCCGGACAGGTCTTTCTTGGCCTTCTCGGCAGCATCCTTCAAGCGCTGCATGGTCATCTTGTCAGCCTTGAGATCTACGCCGTGTTCTTTCTGGAAGTCTTCAGCGAGCTTGTCGATAATGACATTATCGAAATCATCGCCGCCCAGATGGGTATCACCGGCAGTGGACAGAACTTCGAAGGTGCCGTCTGCGATATCGAGGATGGAGACATCGAATGTGCCGCCGCCCAGGTCGTATACGAGGATCTTCTGTTCTTTCTGGTTGCCTTTGTCAATGCCGAATGCCAGTGCAGATGCAGTCGGTTCGTTGATGATACGGACAACATCGAGTCCGGCGATCTTGCCGGCATCCTTGGTTGCCTGACGCTGGGCATCATTGAAGTAAGCAGGAACAGTGATGACTGCCTTCTCTACTTTTTCACCCAGGTATCCTTCTGCATAGCTCTTCATGTAAGTCAGGATCATTGCGGAGATCTGCTCTGGTGTATAGGACTTGCCATCCAGGGTAACAGTCTCGTGGGTGCCCATCTTACGTTTGATGGAATAAACAGTGTCTTTGTTGGTGATCATCTGACGCTTTGCAGCATCGCCGACGATGGTCTCACCGTTCTTGAAGCTGACAACAGACGGAGTGGTGCGGTTTCCTTCCGGATTTGGAATGACTTTTGGATCCTTGCCTTCCATGACTGCAACACAGCTGTTGGTTGTACCTAAATCGATACCGATAATCTTGCTCATATAGTTTTTTTCCTCCTGTCAGCTTACTCGCTGACTTTTACCATTGCTGCACGGAGCAGACGGTCTTTCAGTTTATAGCCCTTCTGCAGAACTGCAGTCACCATGCCGGGCTCAACGCCTTCGACATGTTCCATCATCATTGCCTGATGCCAATTCGGATCATACGGCTGGTTGAGACATACAATCTCTTCAACGCCTTCATTCTTCAGTGCAGTTTCAAGACTCTTGTGCACCATCGTGAATGCCTTGCGGTAATTCTCATCTTCAGACTGTACGGCCATTGCCCTTTCGCAGTTGTCCAGTACCGGCAGAATCTCTTTTGCGAAACTCTGGATGCGGTATTTGCTCTGCTGTTCAAAGTCACGCTGCAGACGCTTCTGGGTATTCTCCGTATCAGCGTATGCCTTGAGGTATTCCGTCTTCAGCTTAGTGTTATCTGCTTTCAGACGTTCGCTCTCTTCTTTGAGTTTCTTGATTTCTTCCGCCTGCTCTTTGAGTTTCTTCTCGGTTTCCCGATCTTTGCCTCCGAAGAATTTCTTCTTCGCATCGTCCGGTTTGGCTGTGCCTTCCGGTTTGGCAGGTTCTTCCGGTTTTGCAGAAGCTTCTGCGTCTGGCTTTTCTTCTGCTTTCTTCTCGGCTGTCTCCGGTTTTGGTTCAGCTGCCGGTTTTTCTTCTGTTACAGGTTTGGATGCAGGCTTGGCATTTTCACGGATCGCTTCTACTGTGGAATCATCCGTCTTGTTTGTCTCTGTATCCTGTTTCTTCTGTTCTACATCACTCATTTTGATTCCCACCGCCTTTCGATTGGTACATCTTCTCAATCATCTTCGCGGCGTATTCAATCATTGCCACGACCTTGTCATAATTCATTCTGCTTGGTCCGACGACCATCAGCTGCCCGGTTTCCTTCTCGTTGACACGGAAGGTACTTCTGACAACTGCCACATCATTGAGCCACGTCAGTTCTGCACCGGTAGTAGTCTTGACAGCGACTGCCTTGGTATCAGAATCAATGTTCTTCCATACCCGGCTGTCATCCAGAAGACTCATCAGTTTCTTCAGCTTGTTGATATCTTCAAATTCCGGCTGATACAGCATCCGATCCTTGCCGGAGAAGTACACATTCTCACTGGCGAACTTGACGAATGCCTGGACGAATGCGGCAAACAGCAGATCATGTCTGCTGACCACTGCTGCAAGGTCCGGTTTCAGCTGTTCCATGTGATCCGGAAGTTCTGTGATCAGTACATCTTTCAGATGCTCATTCAATACTTCTGTACAGTTCTCGATATCTTCCAGTGATACGTCTTCATCAAAGTGGAAGTTCTTGGTTTCTGTATGTCCGGTATTGGTAATGAATACACAGACGGCATTGCGGTCATCAATCGGGAACAGCTTGATATGTTCCAGACGCTGGCTGGAAGAATCAGGTCCGATTGCACCGGTTGTCATGTTGGTCATCTCTGACAGAATCCTGCAGGACTGATGCACCGCTTCCTCTACATTCATATTGATTGCAGTGAATGCATCGCGGATCGCGACTTCCATCTTTTTATCAAGCGTGGATTCATTCAGCAGATTCTCACAGTAGAACTTATAACCGGCGGTACTTGGTACCCTTCCGGATGATGTGTGGGTCTTTTCCAGATATCCCATTTCCTCCAGGACCTGCATATCATTGCGGATCGTTGCACTGGAGTAAGACAGGTGATATTTCTGCTGCAGGGTCTTGGATCCAACCGGCTCTGCTGTCTTGATATACTCATCGACAATTGCCTTGAATATCTCGATTCTTCTAGGTGTCAGCATTCCGGGATCCGCCTCCTTCTTAGCATTCCTGCCTTCTGACTGCCAATAGTATAGCCCCACAGATTAGCACTGTCAATGCCTTAGTGCTAATTCTTTTTAAACATTTAAAAACGCCCGTTTACAGGCGCTTTTTGACAGTATCAGTCACTTCGGCGCGGATCGTTTTTGGCACTAGATTGGTGACATCGCCACCATTCTGGGCGATCTCCTTGACCACCGAAGAACTCAGGAATGAGTACTCGGGCCTGGCAATGAAGAACAGTGTTTCGATCTCGTCGTTGAGCATCAGGTTTGCGGTTGCCTGCTGCAGTTCATATTCATAGTCGGATACCGCCCGGATGCCCCTGACAATGGCACCGGCTCCGATCTCTTTTGCGAAGTCTACCGTCAGCCCGCTGCCGATCATGGCCTTGATCTTATCTTTTGTCGGCAGGATCTGGATACACCGCTCAATCATGTCCTTGCGTTCTTCCACACTGAAGACACATGATTTGCGGGGATTCACCATGATGAGGACATCCACTTCATCAAACATGCGGCTGGCACGTTCAATGATATCCAGATGGCCGTTGGTAATTGGATCAAATGTTCCGGGATAGCAGGCTTTCATATTTATTCAACCTTTCGATAATAGGTAATGCGGGTAATGCCATAGACTGCATCTTTGATCCGGGTCAGTGATTCAATCTGATCCGAATGGGAATCTTCTTTTGCGGACTCCACGGCAATCACTGCATTGGAATCCAGAAGATCATACGTACAGAGCAGCTTCATGACTTCTTCATTGTGCTCTTTTGCATAAGGCGGATCAAGATACACAAGATCGAATCTGATGCCGTTTTCATGGAACCAGTTCAGCGCAGCCTGGTCTTTCATATGCAGTACCTGAACCTGATCATCCGCTTTGAGCGAAGATACATTTTCATGGATGATCTTCACTGCCTGCCAGGCAGAATCCACCAGATACACACGGTCCATGCCCCTGCTCAATGCTTCAAGGCCAACCGCACCGCTGCCGGCATAGAGATCCAGACAGCTGCCGCCGTCAAACATTCCGCCCAGGGAAGAGAATACCGCTTCCCGTACTTTATCCAATGTAGGTCTTGTCGCACTTCCTTCCAGCGTTTTGAGTCTTCTGGAAGAATACTGACCTGCTACAATTCTCATTATTCAATCTCGCCTTTCCGGTACTGGATGATGACTGCCTGGGCAATGCCGATGGCCATCATCAGGGCAACCGTGGAAGAACCGCCGGCTGAGATCATCAGCAGCGGAACGCCGGTCAGCGGGATCAGTCCGGTAACACCGCCGATGTTGAACAGACAGTGCACCAGGATATACATTGCAACACCGACCAGGATAATCCGGCCGCGTTCAGAGTTCATTTTGGAAGCGTAGTGGAACAGCCGCCAGATAATAATGATATAGGGAATAAAGACCATGAGGAATCCGACATAGCCCAGTTCTTCAACAATGATGGCAAGAATGAAGTCGGTGTTGGCAGCCGGGAAGTCTGTATACTTACGTACGGAATTGCCGAAGCCAAGTCCGGTCCAGCCGCCGGATGCGAATGATACCAGTCCGTTGATCAGCTGGTAGCCGGTATTGTACTGGTCGGTAAACGGGTTGATGGCAGACAGGATACGGTTCTTCTGGTAAGTCTGCAGCGGCAGATGTTCAACAATATTTTCACCGACCGGAGACAGGATCAGAATCATGCCGGCAACACCCACGATCATCAGGATGATAAACAGGCGCTGGTATTTTCGGAGCTGGGGATGCTGGGGAATCAGGAAGCACGCGACGGCAATCAGACCGATTACAACAGCCGAGCCAAGGTCAGACTGCAGGATCCATACAATGAACAGATATCCGCCGATTAACATGAACGGTCTTCTGACCATCATGCTGGAAGATGGAAAGTGCCGGTGGATATCACCGCAGTAGGCGGCGACGATCAAAATGCCCATGATCTTGGTAAACTCAGATGGCTGAACGGAAACATCCAGTGACGCAATCGGCAGACGGATCCACGCTCTGGCGCCGTTGACCGGTGTAAAGATAAGACATACCATCAAGGCGATGCCCATCCAGATTGCCCACTGGGAGAAGCCCCTGCTTCTCAGAAAATCAAGTTTGAAATGATAGGACATCCAGTGCATGACAATATAGCCGCCAGCCAGGAATACTGCCTGCTTGGCAACGGTAAATGGCAGATACTTCGGATTGTTGACTGCCTGGCCCATGGAAGCGGAAGCAATCATCAGCAGTCCGAATACAGCCAGCCAGAGAATCGACAGATGAATTGCCAGATCGCTTCCATGCGGCAGACGCAGACTGAAAAGAGGCTTCTTTACCTTTTCTTTCTTTTTCTTCTGGAGTGCTGAATCTCCTGAATACCCATAAGTCGTCATTGCTGATATTTTATCATAATGAAGAGAAGCTGTTTTATAAGATTACTTACCGGACAGCTGTGATTTCTGATCAATCGCAGCGGATGTGAAGAAAAAGATTCCATGTCAGCGTTTACATTCATCGATATCAAGTCAATTCTGTTGTAAATGATGTCTTCTCTGCTAAAATATTATTCGTGGTTGTGAAAAGGACACTTATGCTAATTAATAACGATACTATCATCAAAGATGACAATGCGCTCATCCGCGAACAATCTGAACCTGTCAAACTTCCGCTGTCAAACGAAGATGCGGATCTGTTGGAGCAGCTTTATGAGTATGTCAAGGATTCTACTGATCCGGAGATTTCCGAAAAAGAGAATCTGAGAGCAGCTGTCGGAATCAGTGCGATTCAGGTCGGCGTTAAAAAGCAGCTGACTGCCGTCATTGTCCATGACGTGGACAAGAACGGCAATGATGTCACCTACGCTTATGAACTGGTGAATCCGAGAATCACTTCTTCTTCAGTCCAGAAAGCATACCTGGAAAGCGGCGAAGGATGTCTGTCCGTTGTGGAAGATCATCCAGGCTATGTCGTCCGCTCGGCAAGAGTGACCGTCAAGGCCTATGACCTGCTGCAGAAGAAGGACATCACGATCCGGGCCAGAGGTTATTTTGCAATCGTGCTCCAGCATGAACTGGATCACTTCAAGGGCATCCTGTTCTACGATCATATCGATCCGAAGAACCCGACCCCGAACGTTCCAAATGCCCAGGTTATTTAATACCGAATATTTTTACGCATGTTTATTATGCCTGATACGACGTGTTATAATAATTGCAGCTGAATCAGTATTACCAATCAGACAATGAATGTAAATTGACACATTCTTTCCGCTGATTATGAGAAACGGAGGATTCACCTAATTATGAAATCAAAAGAAACAAATCCGGAGAACAGACCCGGACGGCCGGTACGCTATACCCAGGTCAAAGAGCCAGACTATAATCAGAATTCCATCAACCACCAGACCGATACTCTGGTTTATGCAATGGGCGGTCTTGGCGAGATCGGCAAGAACATGTACTGCTTCGAGCACAATGATGAAATCATCATTGTCGACTGCGGCGTTCTCTTCCCGGAAGATGATCTGCTCGGTGTTGACTATGTCATCCCCGACTTCACCTATCTTGTCAAGAACCAGCAGAAGATCAAAGCGCTGATTATCACGCACGGTCATGAAGACCATATCGGCGGGATTCCCTTCTTCCTGCAGCAGATTCACCTCAAGCAGATCTATGCCGGCGGCTTTGCCAAGGCACTGATTGAAAAGAAACTGGAAGAACACCGTCTTTCAAGATCATGCAAGATTGTCGAGATCAACAGCGACAGCCGCATTCATACCAAGTACTTCGATGTCGGCTTCTATAACACCGTGCACTCCATTCCGGATGCCCTGGGCGTATTGATCAATACCCCGAACGGCCGCATCGTTGAAACCGGCGACTACAAGTTTGACATGACCCCGATCGGAACAGAATCCGATTTTCAGAAGATGGCCTATATCGGACAGATCGGTGTCACCCTGCTGATGGATGACTCCACCAACTCCGGCGTACAGGGATCTTCCATTTCTGAGAAGAAAGTAGCTGCCACCATTCTTGAACAGATCCGCAAGACACCGGGACGCCTGATCGTTTCAACCTTCGCATCCAATGTCCTGCGTCTGAACCAGATCCTGGAAGCCGCCGTTGCCTGCAACCGCAAAGTTGCTGTCTTCGGACGCTCCATGGAGAATGTCTGTGAAATCGGCAAGAAGTTGGGTGTCATCAAAATTCCGGACAGCAGCTTCATCTCCGGCAATGAACTGAATACCCTTCCGGCAAACCGGATCTGCATTGTCTGCACCGGCAGCCAGGGCGAACCGATGGCCGCATTGAGCAGAATTGCCAATGGCACACACCGCTTCATCAAGATTATTCCAGGCGATACCGTCCTGTTCTCTTCCAACCCGATTCCGGGCAATGGTGAATCCGTATCTGCTGTCATCAACCAGCTGACCCGTATCGGCGCCAACGTTGTCGTCAACAGTCCGCTCACTTCCTTCCACACAACCGGCCATGCGCCAGTGGAAGAACAGAAGCTGATGCTCAACCTGATCAAGCCGAAGTACTTCATGCCGGTTCACGGTGAGTACAAGATGCTTGTCCAGCATGCGGCCACGGCTGAAATGTGCGGTGTTCCGAAAGAACGCAACCTGATCTGCTCCAACGGCGATATCGTCGTACTCCGGAATGAAGAATGCTTCATTGCCAATGAGCGTGTACAGACCGATGCCATCTACGTAGACGGCAATGATACAACCGGTCTCAGCACCAGCGTCATCAAGGACCGTCAGATTCTGGCAGATTCCGGTCTGGTCGCTGTCATTGTGACCATCGACTCCCGGTATAACAAGATTCTCTGCCGGCCGTCCATTGTCTCCCGCGGCTTTGTCTACATCAAGGAAAACCAGACCCTGCTCAAGGAAGCGGAACTGGTCGTCTATGATGCCCTCAAGAAAAAGATGCAGCAGCGCACCACCTTCGGTGATCTGAAGAACTGCATCCGTTCCAGTCTGGAGCCGTTTCTGTTCCAGCGCACCAACCGCAACCCGATTGTCATTCCGGTCATTCTGAACCAGAAGGCAGCGATTGCCCAGATCCAGGCCCGCGCTACCGGCAAGAAGTCTTCTTCCAAAGTTGCAGCAGCCAAGTAACTGATCAATCATCAACGGCATCTGTCACAGGTGCCGTTTTCATTTGGGCATAAAGAAAGGAGACTGCATTGCCTGCGGTCTCCTGTGACATTCGTAATCCAAACTGGATTACTGGATTTCGATGAACTTCTGTTCTTCTGATTCTTTCTTTGCGGCACTTGGAATGTCCAGTGATAATGTGCCATTGCGATAAGATGCGTGGATATCGGACTGCTTGATCGAGTCGCCTACATAGAAGCTTCTCTTGCAGGATCCGCTGTAGCGCTCCTGACGGAGTACGTTGCCCTTGGCATCCTTTTCTTCATTGGTATCATGATGTTCAGCGGAGATGGTCAGTGTCCCGTCATTCAGGGATACCTTGACATCTTCCTTCTTGAAGCCGGGCATATCGACATCGAGCAGATACCGTCCGTCCTTTTCATGGACGTCAGTGCGCATCAGTTCACTGTCATTGCTGAAGCCTGGGAACATGTCCCCAAAGAAATTATTGAACATATCATGTCTAGCTGGTGTATATCTCATCATAACTCACTCCTTCTTCCGGGTATCCCGGTCATTCCGGTATCCTCAATCAGAGGATATCAATGTACTTCTTTTCTTCCTGTTCCTTTTTCTCTTCAGTAGGAACTTCAACTGTCAGGATGCCATCCTTGTAGGATGCGTGGACATCAGAATCCTTGATGCCTTCGCCGACATAGTAGCTTCTGCTGCAGGCACCGCTGTAACGCTCCTGACGGAGTACGTTGCCCTTCTTGTCCTTGTCTTCCTGTGTATCATGATGCTCGGCAGTAATATTCAATGTGCCGTTATACAGGGAGATCTTGATGTCTTCCTTGTTATAGCCAGGAAGATCAATGTCCAGCAGATACTTGTCATCCTTCTTGCGGATGTCCGTCTTCATCAGGCTGTTCATGGCCGGCATGTCGAACGGTTCAAACACATTCTCCATCAGATCATCAAACACACTGTTTCTCTTCTCAGGTACATAACTCATAACTAACACCTCTTTCATATTTGATCATTCGCCTCATCGGTTACAACTATTATAGTAATCATATTTTTAGCACTGTCAAGTAGTGAGTGCTATTTTCTTTGAATTGTATAATATGGCTTATTCATGCGGTATATATGCCGTTTTAAGCTCTGCTTTAGAAATTATTTTATATCTGTGATAGCACTTTCCGATTCCGTCTGCCAGCATCAATGCCAAAAGAAAGACACCCCGCATCTGCGGAGTGCCTGAATGGATCAGATTCCCTGAATCGGTGACATACTGATGATACCGGACGTCTTGCCAAGTGTGACTTCTGAATCATTGGTGACCTTCAGATCCGGGATCTCTTTCTGTACCTCATCCAGTGAAGCCAGAACCGAGTAGCCAAATTCTGAAGTGCGGAAATGCATCACAATTGCCAGCTTCGGTGCGATCTTCTCAATGATGGCGTTGGCCTGTCTTGCGTCAATCGTAAAGTAGCCGCCAACCGGGATCATAATGACATCTGCGTCCTTGATCCGGCTGATCTCTTCCAGGTTCAGCATTCTGCCAAGATCGCCGAAGTGCACAATCCGGATTCCGAATCCTTCCAGGATACGGATCTGGTTCATGCCCCGGATGGTGCCATTGGCATCATCGTGGGGAACCGTCAGATAGGATTCCCGGAACGGGCAGATCATCTTCGGATGGACAACCTTGATTTTCTCAACCGCATTGTGGTCTTCATGGGCATGCGAGATCAGAACTTCTTCTGCTTCGATCATCTCTGGCAGCTGCAAGCCCGGAACGCTTCCATCCTGGTATGGATCAAAGACAATCCGGTAGCCATTATCTGCAGTTACCCGGAAACAGGACTGGCCATAGTACTCGATTTGAGTCATGTAGTTCAACTCCTTTCTCTTGTTGAAATAGATTATATAAAAAGGGAAAGAACGAATTCCTTCCCTTTCATTATACCGCTCTTTACGGTTTACTTCACCTGGATGATCTTCATCATGTTGGCTGAGCCTTCACCGGTCGGATAGCCGGCTGTCAGGATAATCAGCTGACCCGGCTTGATGCCGTAATCCTTGGCGAACAGGCAGGCCAGATCATCATCGTTGGTCATATTGTTCTGCACATCGGAGAAGATCGGAGTCACACCCCAATAGCTTTCCAGCTTACGCTGTGTGCTCTTGGTAAAGGTGATAGCGAGGATAGGAACACATGGACGGAACTTGGAAATACGGCGGGCAGTGGTGCCTCCCTGGGTGAACGCAACAACAGCGCCGACATTCTCAAGAGTCAGGGTAGAATCAGATACTGCAATTCCAATGGCATCCTGAATGGTACGGTTGCTGGAACGCTTGGATACTTCAAGACGATCACGGTAAGGAATGATCTTTTCTGCTTCTTCACAGATCTCAGACATCATTTCGCAGGATTCAACCGGATATTCACCGGCTGCAGATTCTGCACTCAGCATGACGCCATCAGATCCATCGAGTACG
>JAKVJO010000025.1 GCA_022486935.1 Solobacterium sp.
ACTTCCTTGGCACAGTCAGCGACCGCAGCGAAGAAGCAGTCAGAACCTATATCCAAAACCAGAAAGACTGAGAAGGTGGCATTCACCCACAGCTGATACATGGTTCAGTTGTGGTACTCTGCCTGGAATGATAGATTCCGCCTTTTGCAGCACCGGTCAGTGTATCTTCAATAATTGCCTGTTTTATTTGATATCCATACATGGAGATTAAAAGACCAATATCATCCAGATATACCTTGAATTGTTCATCATTCGCGTAGGCAGGAAGCGGAAACTGCGGTGTAGAAACGTTGGTGCAGAAATGAATCAGTCCGGCATCCTTCAGCCAGTCAAGACTGTTTGTGTATTGTGATGATCTTCCGCCATGGCTGACCAATGAATACTTGAACTTTCTGGACTCTCTTGCAAGCTGCTTTGGAATGGAAAGATAGCAATTCCTGGCTTTTGGTTTATCTGTCTGATCAGCGTATTTGGAAATGTCATCCAGATAGGCGGTGACAATCTGCTCCTGCACAGACTGAATTTCATTATAATTGCCGGTCTTTATAAACGTATTGACCACTTCCGGCATTCCGCCAACAGCCATGTACTCCCGCAGGTATTTCATCAATGTTTCATGCAGTGCATCTGGCAGCTGCTGTTTCCGGTCAAAGTATTCTTTGATCGAATCAGTATCCTGTATGCCAATTGCCCACAGAAACTCTTCAAAGTCCAATGGGTGCATCTCAATCTGCTGTTCATATCCGACAGGATAAGAAGATACTTCTTTGTGGTTCAGGCCCAGCAGAGACCCGGTGGCGATCACATCAAACCGATCATCTTCTGCCCAGAACTTCAATGAGGTGCGGGCCTGAGGACAAAACTCAATCTCGTCCAGCAGGATCAAAGTGTCATTTGGAATGAAGTGAATATCCGGAATGCGCAGGGACATTTCCTTCTGAAGATCGCTGACAGAAAGAGATGCGGAAAAAATGTCTTTGAATTCAGGGTGAGCTTCGAAGTTGATCTCAATAAAACTTTTGTAGTGTTCTTTTCCAAACGTTCTTACAATATCGGTTTTTCCGACTTTTCTTGCACCTTTGATCAGCAGGCATTTCTGTTTTCTGGACGCGTGCCAGTCAATCAGTGTATTCATCATTTTTCGCTTGGACATATATGCCTCCTGACTTCAATGATTGATCTCAGCTTCACCATAGCACGAAATTGACAATGCAAACCCACAAAAACAACGCGAAATTGACAATGCAAAGTGCCAAATATGACGCGAAATTGACAATGTGTGGGTTAGAAAATATGATTTCAGCCAGATGGAGGGACCTGAATACAGTGTTCAGATTGATCGGTTCTGTGAACACCCCTATAATGAATGCCATGACAAACATAAAGAAAATCAGCAGTCTTCTGCTGTCGGGAGTGCTGCTGATGGGCGGCTGTTCCAGCAGTACTGCAGAATCGACCGCTTCCGCATCTGCTTCCGCATCCGCTGCCGCAAATGCCGCTGCTCCGGCAGTCGGTTCATCCCTGAATACCAATGTCTATCAGAACTACGCTGCTGCAGTGAGCCTGATCCGCACTGCTGACAGTTACTCGGCCGGGGTCAAGTGCAGCTATGAAATGACCTACAGTGATGATTCTGTACAGACCTATGATCTTGACGGTGTCCTGCAGGTACAGGGGATCAGTTCTGATCCGGTTGCCCATATTACCCAGAACATCAACGGCAATGGCATGGAGTCTACGATTGAAGGCTATTACTATGGCGGAAGACTCTACAACACCTACAACTCCGTCAACTATTATGAAGATATGTCACTGTCCAGCCTGGAACAGTCCATGCTGGTACCGCTGGATGTGCTCAATGTCAAAGACAGTGAGATTGCAACGATCAAGGCAGAAAAAGCAGACAACGGCACCAAGTACACCATTGTCCTGGATGATTCTGCAGCCCTGTCTTACTTCAACAGCCGCTATGATTTCAACTCCCTGAAAGACTACAGTGATTTCAAGGTGGTATCCAATACGATTACCGAGACTTTCTCGACGGAAGGCTATCTGGTACAGCAGACTGCCGACTTTGATACCACACTGACCCAGGACAGCGTTGATGTGAATGTCAAATACTCCTCTTCTGTCGGCTACCTGAACAATGATTCAACGACGGTCTCAATCAGTGACTCTGACAAGACTGCCATGGCTTCCTACGTCAACTACAAGGATATCGATACCGATGCCATCAGTGATGCGGATACGTCCTCAGATGCTGCAGAAAGCACCGCAACAGCGACATTCCAGAAACGTCTGATCAACCGCCTTGGCTACTCTGTTGACAGTGATGGCACCTATAACACGACATTCAATGACACAGAGTCCTATAAGATTGATTTCAAGAACTACCAGTTCATCTATACCAACATGAGTTCTACCTATACCTACAACTGGAAGGGCGATACCGGCGGCTTCGGCACTTCCTGCAACTACAACTTTGACACAGACAGTTCGACCTCAACGTGTGACAGCGATGTACTGACCATGATCAAGACGGTGAAGAACTTCTTCGAGATGGAACTGTACTACTGCGGACTGTCACTGGATGAGCTGGTATCGGAGGTACAGTAATATGGCAAATATCGCAGCCTTCTTTGATATTGACGGAACGATCTACCGGGAAGGCCTGATCACTGAAGTATTCAAGAAAATGGTTACGCATGAAATCATTGCGCCAGAACGCTGGACAGATGATGTCAAGCCGGCCTATATGGCATGGGACAGACGTACCGGCGACTATGACGACTACCTCTCCAGAATGGTCGAGATTTTCAAAGAGGCCACCAAAGGGATCTCCAGTGAACATATTGAACTGATTGCCCGGAAGGTGATTGAGCAGAAGGGCGAACGGGTCTATCAGTTTACCCGCGGGGAAATTGAACGGCATAAAAAAGAAGGACATCGCATCATTGCAATCTCCGGCTCTCCGGATGCCCTGGTCCGCAACATGGCGGAGAAGTACCAGTTTGATGACTGGCGCGGCACGGTCTATGAGACGGATGAGAAGGGGATCTATACCGGCGGTATTATCCCGATGTGGGACAGCAAGTCCAAGAAACAGGCGATCCTCGGTTTTGAGAAAGAATACGATCTCAATTTAAGTGAATGCTGGTCCTATGGCGATACCAACGGAGACCTGACGATGTTTGAACTGACCGGTCATCCGACAGCTGTGAATCCAACCAGGGAGCTACTCGCAAACATCCGCGCTGATGCTGAACTGATGAAGCGGATCCGCGTCATTGTGGAACGTAAAGATGTGATCTATCATATTGATCCAAATACGGTGACCCTGTGAGCAGTCTGAAACAGCTGGAGGCCGATGCCAGACAGGACGATATTCCTGTCATGAAAGACGGCGGAATTGCCTTTCTGAAAGAACTGCTGGTCAGCCATGCCGAGATCCAGAAGATACTGGAAGTCGGTACGGCAGTGGGCTGTTCGAGCATGGAGATGGCATCCGTACGGGATGATATTGTCATTGATACACTGGAACTGGACCCTGAGCGTGCGTTACAGGCCAGACAGAATATTGAAGCCTGCGGATACAGCGACCGGATCTTTGTGCATCAGGGTGATGCGGCAGAGTATATCACCATGGCCTGCTATGATCTGATCTTCATTGATGCGGCCAAGTCACAGTATCACCGCTATACCGAACACTTTCTGGAGAATTCCCATGTCGGAACGCTGTTTGTCTATGACAATCTGGCATTCCATGGCATTGTGGATGATCCATCCCTGTCGCATAACCGCAGTACACTGCAGATGACCAGGAAGATCAAATCATTCCGTGATCAGCTGCTGAACGATGGGCGATTTAAAACCGTCTTCCATGAAGAGATCGGAGACGGCATTGCAGTAGCGATACGGCTATAGCGGGATCATTGAGGTCCTGCTATTTTTCTGTCGTCAGGATACCGGTAAAGCCGGTTACTTCAAATACCTCGTTGACGGTGTCATTGACATGGATGATCTTCATGTCTGCACCGGGTGTAGCATTGATGGTCTTCTGTGTCTTGAGCAGTACCCGCAGGCCGGCAGAAGAAACATAATCCAGTGCGGCAAAATCAAAGATCAGATGAGTCGCACCGCCAAGATCTTCCAGTGCTTTTTCAAGATCCGGTGCAGTGACAGAATCCAGTCTGCCTTCCAGTGTGATGGTAAGTGTGTCTGCCTGTTTTGATTGTGTGAGTTTCATAGTTGAAATCCTTCTTTCCGAAAATCCTACCTGAATAAAATAACATATCTGAGTGCTGCGGGAACAGATCGTTCAGTGATTGCGGTACATGATCAGTGATGTGCAGTTGTGCCGGTTCTGATCGGTATAGGTGACTTCATCCATCAGCTTTCTTGCCATGTAGATGCCAAGGCCGCCTGGAGCACGTTCATTCAGCGGCGCACTGATATCCGGGGATGGCTGCTTCAAAGGATTGAACAGACTGCCGTCATCTTCAATCTCCACCATCCATGCATGTTCAGATTCAGAAACACGGACACAGATACTGGACGCATTGGAGTGAGTGACAATATTGGAGCACAGTTCATCCAGTGCAATCAGAAATGAAGTGATCTTCTTGACCGGGCAGGATTCTTCCTGCAGGGATGCTTCAACAAAACGTGAGACACTGTCCAACTCATCCAGTGCGGCAGGAATCTTCAGTATTCGTTTCTCGTTCATATCGTCTTTTCTTTCTTGGAGGGGCGCGATCCTATCGGCGTCATACGCAGTGCCAGCATGGTGATGTCATCAAACTGTTCTGCATTGCCCACAAAGTGATCAATGTCCTGCTTCAGTGAGGAGGAAAGATCCTTCATGGAAGTATCCGGATTCTCTTCAATGATCCGGTTCAGGGCATCCACTGTGCGGTCCAGACCATACAGCTGGCTGGAAGAGTCGGCTGCCTCTGTGACACCGTCAGTATATACAAACAAGGTATCACCTGCATTCAGGTCCAGTTCATATTCATGATACGTTGCCTCGGCCATTCCTGCCAGCACAAAATCATGTCTGTCTTTATAAACTTCAAAGCTTCCGCCATTGCGTTTGAGAATCGGATACTCATGTCCGGCATTGCCGCATACCAGGTGCCCGGTCTTGATTTCCAGAATGCCGATCCAGCAGGTGACAAACATCTCGGCCTGATTGGAAGAACTAAGACGGCTGTTGACCTGCTCAAATATTCTGGAAGGAGAATTACCGGCAATAGCGCTGTCCTTGATCAGCGTCTTGGAGATCATCATGAACAGTGCGGCAGGGATTCCCTTGCCGGAGACATCCGCAATGACCAGGGCAAGATGTGCATCATCCACCAGGAACATATCATAGAAGTCACCGCCGACTTCCTTGGCCGGCCGCATGCTTGCATAAAGATCAAACTCATCATAGTCCGGAAATGCCGGAAAGATTGCCGGCAGAAGCGAAGCCTGGATGGTGGTGCTGATATCCAGCTCTGTTTTGATCTTCTGCTGTGCGGCACTGGTATTTGCCTGATCCACCAGCATCTTGCGTGAGCGGCTGACCAGCGTAAGACATACCGGAAACAGCACAGTGTACTGCAGTACCGCCGGCAGGATATAACGCTGGCTGAAGCGGACCCGTGAACTGCCGTCAGAATACAGGTATTCCAGGCTGGCGAATTCTCCATAGCAGTGATGGAAGCCGTTGTACATGCCATACACAAATGCCAGTACCGTACCGAAGTAGGCAATGATGACAAAGCGGTCGGAATAGTAATGACAGACCAGGATGATCGGTACCACAAACAAGAGAGTGACATGATAGCCATAATAGCTGGTCAGTGCCAGGTTCAGGAATAACAGCTGAAACAGGATGATGTATTTCACATAAGGCCGGTTGTCATGGAATACCATGACAATGATGGCCGGGATTGCCTCACAGATCAGCCCCGGCAGGGCAAACTGCAGTGCGGCTTTCAGTTCCAGATCAAAGATGTGCAGGGCAGCCAGCACACAGTTGACGATCAGGATCACTTCCATGCCGCAAAGACAGCGGATGGTGAACCTGTTGGCATCTGTTTCGTTGGTCTCGAGCAGCTGTTTTGTCTGGCTGCTCATGGTATGAATTGGCAGTTTCATGATGGTAAGCTCTCTGGTTAACCGTTCTTGCAGTTCAACATTAGCATGCATTTGCTGGCATGAATGCGCAGATCACGCTAGAATATGGGCGAAGAGGCACAACGCTGTCATTTAAGAGGGGGAACGCATGAAATCTCATCTGGTATTGGTTCTGGCTGGATCACTTCTCACTGCTGGCTGCAGCACTGCTTCAAAGACGGTAACGCATGCCTGCAAGCTGAGCGACGATGATGCCGGATCCGGGTTCAAAACAACAACGACAATTACCCTGACAGGGCAGAAGTCCACGGACTCCATTGATCAGGCAGGACTCAGCATCATTATGGATAATTCGGACGGGGCAATTGATGACACCACCAAATCCCTTCTGAACATGATCTACAACAATCTTGATAACGTGGAAGGCATTACCTGTACCTATAATGACACCGGCACCGAGTACACGGTTGAGATCAATGCGGATCTGGCGACAGCCAAGGATGGCCTGGAACAGATCGGCCTGTCTGAACTGACTGGAGTCAAAATGAGCGAAGCGATCGAGAAGATAGAAGACGAAGGATATTCCTGCAACTGAATTAAAAATGCCATACCCGATTGAAGTGGATATGGCATTTTTCATACGAATCAGAAGTGACTGCCGGTAGAACCGCCGCCCCCGGAGAATCCGGAGTCGTGATACCCGCCGCCGCTGTTTCCATGATCACGCTGAATATGCACACGTGATACGGTTGTGCCAAGGTAATAATCATATCTGCCAGTCAGCTGGACACCGTTTTCCTTGATGTATCCGGCTGCGGAGTGACGGATCCCGATGTTCTTGAGACGGGAGCGCATGATCATCGTAATGGCAAAGGCCAGTACTGCACCGAGCGCTGTCGCACACAGGAAGTAGATGCCGGGATTCTCCTGCAGGTATTCCTTCGTGGTGAGCTGGGTGGTATTGGTGGCTGGAGATGGATTGTCGGTGTAGGTCGGTACATAGTAGCTGTAGCCGTCATTGGCAATGACATCTTCCGCTTCACTCAGGTATGTCAAGAATCCGCCATACCAGTCATCATTGGCGAAGGACTGCTTCGCATCGCTGAGAATATCCTTGATCTTACTGACAGAGAAGACATCGCTGGCTGCACCGTAGGCACACATGTCCACATAGCGGTCATTGATATCAATGCCAAGCAGCACACCGGCCTTTCCTTCACCGTAGCCAAGTTCATTGTTCTTGTAGAGATCCCTGACGTAGTTGTCTTCACTGGATCCTTCATAATCTGAAGTCACAATGATGTAGACTCCGCATTCATACTGGCTGGAGATCTCTTTTGCCTGTTCATTCAGCTGTGACAGCTGTTCGTCACTGAGGGCACCTGCCTTGTCAATGACATAGGTGCCTTCTTCAATGGCATGAACATTCAGCGGGGCAGCGATGAGTGCGAGTGCGGCAACAGCTGCGATCAAAATGGAACAGATCCGTTTCATTATCTTGGTCATATCTGTTTACCTCGCAATCCCGAAGAAGTAGATCAGCACAGATACCAACAGGGTAATGGCCATGATGATGAAGAAGTACATCCAGAACTTCTTCCTGTCCATCGGCAGACTGCCGACCATTTTGCCGGTCTGTCCGTTCATGGTGAACAGATACTGCTTTCCATCATATTTGGTGGACAGCACCCATACCGGTAACAGGGCATAGGATGCCTGCCCGTCAATCCGGCGCAGATACTGCCGGACCGGTACTGCTGAGTCATAGCCCATGACGGTCGCGCTCAGAGCGGCAACCGTACTGTTCTTCATGCGTTCGTCAGTACGTGCTTCATCTTCTTTGTCAGAGATATCATACCGGTCAGCGAGATAGCCTGGCAGATAGGACATCTTGAATGGTTCAAGTTTCGCCCAGTCAAACGGTTCCAGGGCATCCATATACTGATCGGACATCTTCTGGGAGGCATCGGCCGGTACTTTTTCAAAGGATACCTGGCCCTTGCGTACAATCCGGTAGTGGGAAGTCTCAGTGACTTCATCATCACCCTCGGTATGGACCCGGGTGCGGGTTCCCTCAAAGGCAAGGTCAGCGTCAATCGTTCCGTCATACAGCCAGAACGGTACATAGACTCCCTTGATCTCTTCGATGTGATTCTCTTCCTTGAATGCATTGGGCAGCAGTGTCTTGCCCTGGTAGAAACCCTTCAGTTTCTCGATGGCTGCTTCCTTCTTCAACTTGAATGGAATGATGTACTGCGGTTTCAATGCACCGGCAAGCTGGCCCGGTACAATTGTTGGATTGCCGCAGTAGGGGCAGGATGTAGCCGCTGTGGTGTCATCACAGATGATCTGGGCACCGCAGCTCGGACAGGAGTACGCCCGCAGATGGCTGGCCTCTTCATCTGTCCAGCCCATCTCTTCCTGGGTGAACTGATTGGGTGTGGCGGCAGCCTCTTCATTCTTTTTCTGGTAGAACTGTTCCACTTCCTGAACAGTGAAATTTGATTTGCAGTAGTCGCAGGTCAGCTGCTGTGCTGTCGCATCGAAGTGCAGCGGACCTCCGCAGTTGGGACATTTGTAGTCTGTAACCTGGCTGGGCATCTTACAGTCACCTCCATAGGGGAAAAGAAGGTCCGAGCCCTGAACGGGCAGAACCTCCTTGTCTGAATCAATTCAATTATTCCGGTTTCTTCGTTCCGCAGTTGGTGCAGAATTTCCCGGTATTCTTCGTGCCGCACTTCGGGCAGTACCACTCATCGCCGGTTGCCATCTGCGGTGCAGCCTGGGCAGCCTGATTCTGGCCGGCCTGGAAGAATGCATTCGCATTGGCGCCGCCGGTATTCTGGGCAGCGTTCATTCCCATGAAGCCCATCATCGATCCATTCGGATTCTTTGCGGCGTCCTGCATTGCCTGTGCCTGGGCATTGACCAGGGTGGCGGCAGCCATATTCGGGTCGCGGTTGACCGCAGCCTGCTGGGCCTGCTTGATGATCTTTTCATCTTCTTCATCAGCAGTCAGACTGGAGACACCGAAGGAGACAATCTCAATGCCCCTGAGGTCCTTCCACTTCTTGCTCAGCTGTTCATTCAATGCGTCAGCCAGTTCCTGGGTATGGCCCGGCACTGCACTGTATCTGATTCCCAAGTCACTGATCTTGGCGAAGGCCGGCTGCAGGGCAGTCAGCAGTTCCGTACGGAGCTGTCCGTCGATCATGTCAGTGGTATACTCTGCCGCAAAGTTGCCGCAGACGTTGGTATAGAACAGAATCGGGTTGGCAATCTTGATGGAGTATTCGCCGAAACATTTGACACTGATATCAATGTCGAGTCCGACGTTCTTATCTACCACTCTGAACGGTACCGGGTTCGGGGTGCCGTACTTCATGCCGGTCAGTTCCTTGGTATTGAAGTAATAGATGCGCTGATCTTCCGCCGGCTGACCGCCGAAGGTGAAACGCTTGCCGATCTGGGCAAATACCTGTTTGATGGAATCTCCGAGGTTTCCGGAAAAGATGGAAGGCTCGGACTTGCTGTCATAGCGGTACTCGCCAGGCTGGGCACAGACATCGACGACTTTGCCCTGTTCGACAATGACCATGCACTGTCCGTCAGCGACAGCGATGACACTGCCATCGGTAATGATATTGTCATTGCCGTGGTTGCTGGATAAACCTGTTGTTTTACGCTGGCCTTTGGCTGCCATGACATTGGCGCCAAGCGCTTCGCAGTAGAAGTAATCCTTCCATGTGTCGCGCAGTGCACTGCCGGTTGCGGATAACGCTGCCTGAATAAGTCCCATAGTATTGTTCTCCTTTTTCCCTCTGATGATCATGTTGGGATGATCGTTGAACCATGCTTGAATGCGTGGCTCTGCTACCTTCATTCTAGCAGAAAACCGCATATGCAAAGCGGAAAAAACTGATTGAAAAGATTCTGTCACAAGTGAATGAATTTTGTTGCAATCGAGTGAACGAGCGTGTATATTATAAGGGCACGCCTTAATAGCTCAGTCGGCAGAGCGAGCGGCTGTTAACCGCTAGGTCACAGGTTCGAGCCCTGTTTAAGGCGCCAGTTAAATCAATCAGGATATCTTCGAAAGAGGGTATCCTTTTTGTTGCGATGATCACTGATTTGTGGATGATTGCTTCTACTATTGTGATTCTACAGTTTGTTTCAGAATGCCGGACAGGATTTCCTCTTTGGAGCGCCTGCGGGCATAACGGAGCATTCTTGGCTGATTGATCTGATATTGAGAAATCGCCTGCTTTAAAATAGATGGATATTCAGAATAGTCGTATGAACTCATCAATAATTTGTCACTGGTAATGTCAACCAGCATTTTTTCCAGAGTGATTTCATGCGGATTATCTTTATTCAGCGGAGCTTCAGACAGCAGGTTATGAATGACGATACAGTTTTGCCCCCAGTATCTGTGAAAGCTGGCCAGATCAGGTTTGATCATGATATTGCTGTATCCACATTCTCTGAGATACAGAAATACAAATTCCTGAACATCTGGATCTACCTGAAGAAAAATTGTGTTCTGGGAAATCAGATGATTTAAAAATTCATTTAATTGGATTGTCTCAAAAAGAGTGAATTGGACTGCGGAATATTCATCGCTGATTCTTGAAATCAGTTCTTTGGCCAGCTCTGAATATTCAGGATGATATGTGATTTCAGGCATCTTTCCGGGACGGGAATACTGATTGTGTCCGGGATGATCCAATTGTCTGTTCTTCAGAAGACTGCTCATCACCCATTGCATTGATTGAGCACTCATGTCAGGGCGCTGTTTCTGCAAAAGATTCAGCAGTTCACTGTGAGAATACTGTTGACCTGGTTTCAGGCGCTGCAGTGCTGCATCATACCACATCTGGATCATCTCCTTTCATACATCTCGGCAAAATTATATCACAATTGCCGAGATGTATATATCTACTGTAATATATAAGGATAAAAGAAGGGTGAATTATGAATGAAATGTAAGAAATGTAAAATGTGAAAGAATTATGAATAAATATTTCAAGAAAATGTAAAAATAGTGTTGATTTTGTGAAATGTGCTTTCTATAATGAGTACAACTTCAAACAAGAAGAAGTTAGATCGAGGGGAAGAACATATGAATTTCAGAAAGTTCGTAAAAGGAAGCCTCGCTGTTGGAATGGCCATCGCATTAGCGGCCTGTGAAAGCACGACAGCTTCCGGCACGTCTGCTACCGCAGCAGGTACAGCCGCAGCCGCAACAACAACATCCGGTGCAGGAGCCGGCACAGTTACAGAGTACACACTCGGATCCGTCGGACCGCTTGAAGGTGATACTTCTGTATACGGCAAGGCTACTACCAATGGAACACAGCTTGCAGTCGAAGATTACAACAAGGCTAACGGCACCAACATCAAGATTGAGAAGATCGACACCAAAGGTGATGCAACACAGGCAGTCAACGCTTATAACAAGCTGGTAACTGAAACAAAGGTTGCCGCAATTATCGGCCCGACACTGTCTGGCGAAGCTACCGCTGTCGGAACTGCTTCTCAGGATTCCGGCGTACCGATCATTTCACCTTCTGCAACTGCCGCAGAGTTCACTCTGACTGGCGATAACGTGTTCCGTGGGTGCTATACCGATCCTTACCAGGCTAAGGTCGCAGCTGATTTTGCATATGATACCCTCGGTGCAAAGACAGCAGCAATTATTTACAACACCGGTGATGATTACTCCACCGGCATGACAGAAAGCTTCACAGCAGAGTTTGAGGCAAAGGGCGGCACAGTCGTCGCTTCCGAAGGCTACAACAACGGTGATATCGACTTCAACACCCAGCTGACCAAGATCTCCGGCAATAACCCGGATGTCCTCTTCATCCCGAACTACTATAAGGATGATGCTCTGATTGCCAAGCAGGCAAGATCCCTTGGTATGACCACACAGTTGGTCGGCGGCGATGGCTGGGATGGCGTTCTTTCCCAGGTTGATGCCGGCACAGACGGTGAGGCAGCACTGGAAGGCGCAGTATTCGTCAACCATTACAGCCCTGACCAGGAAAAGGTCCAGGAAATCCTCACCCGTTACAAGGATGAATTCGGCGAAGATGCCAATGCATTCGCAGTTCTCGCATATGATTCAGCTACCTGCATGATGGAAGCAATCGCACAGACAGGCAGCCTGAATTACGCTGATATCTGCAACACACTGAGCAACATGACGTTTGAAGGTGTCCTCGGCAAGATGACATTTGATGAAAACGGCGATCCGATCAAGGATGTTGCATATGTGACCATCAAGGACGGCGCATATGTCACTTACGGCAAATAAGGATCATCCGCTGATTTAAAGACAGTCAGGGGAGCGGATCACCGTTCCCCTGCTTTGTTATCTTCAACGAGAAAGGAGGATACTTCATGTCAGGATTCAACCAGTTCTTAATGCAGCTGATCAACGGACTTAACGTCGGTTCG
Source organism: Solobacterium sp. (assembly GCA_022486935.1). GTDB lineage: Bacteria > Bacillota_I > Bacilli_A > Erysipelotrichales > Erysipelotrichaceae > Bulleidia. Next base: position 12,586 of record JAKVJO010000025.1, read on the forward strand.
ATCTATGCCCTGATCGCACTTGGCTATACGATGGTTTACGGTATTGCCAAACTGATCAACTTCGCGCACGGCGATATTATCATGGTGGGCGCGTATGTATGTCTCGTCTGTATCAATATGCTTGGACTTCCCTGGTACGTTGCTGCACTGATCTCGATTGTGGCATGTGCACTGCTAGGCGTCATCATGGAGAAAGTGGCTTATAAGCCGCTGCGAAGTGCGTCCAGGATTTCCCTGTTAATTACTGCAATCGGTGTTTCTTATCTGCTGGAGTCAGGCTTCCAGCTCATTTTCACGTCTAATCCAAAGCCGTTTCCAAGCTTCATTTCACTGCCTGCCCTCAAGCTTGGAGCAGTGTCGATCAGTTCTACCTACTATGTCACCTTCGTCATATCGGTGGTGCTGATGATTATCCTGAATACCTTCGTCAGAAAAACCAATGTCGGCAAGGCAATGCGTGCGGTATCCGAGGATGAGGGCGCTGCGCGTCTGATGGGCATCAATGTCGACCGGACGATCAGTCTGACCTTTGCCATCGGTTCTGCGTTGGCTGCGGTTGCCGGCATTCTGTATTGCTCCAGCTATCCGGTTGTCACGCCGTATCTTGGCTCACTGCCGGGCATCAAAGCATTTATCGCAGCTGTACTTGGCGGCATCGGCTCGATTCCGGGTGCGGTGCTGGGCGGATTTATCCTGGGCATGGTGGAAGCTATGACCAAGGCTTATATCTCCTCCAAACTGACAGATGCCATCGTCTTTACCGTGCTGATTGTCATGCTGGTATTCAAGCCGGCAGGTATCCTCGGCAAGAACGTCAAAGAGAAAGTATGAGGGCGGAAGAACTATGATGAAGAAACTGAAAGCAAACTCCGCAGTCATGCAGATCGTCAAGGACGTTCTGGTTGCGGCAGTCATGTATATCGTATTTGTTACCCTGATCAATACCGGTGTGGTGACCAACTACTGGCGCGGCATCCTGATCAGTGTATGCATTAATGTCATCCTCGTTGTATCACTGAATGTGACCACCGGCTTCCTTGGTCAGCTGACATTGGGCCATGCCGGATTCATGGCAGTCGGTGCTTATGCTGCAGCGTATGTTACCAAGACACTGACTCTGGTCAAGACAGTGGAATTCCCGCTGGCCCTTTTGATCGGCGGTCTGGTTGCAATGCTGTTCGGCTTTCTGGTATGTATTCCGACCCTGCGTCTTCATGGTGACTATCTGGCCATCATTACCCTGGCGTTCGGCGAAATCATCAAGAACGTACTGCTGAACCTGCAGGTCACAGGCGGCGCTTCCGGCTATATCGGAATTCCGACCAACACCAACTTTGCCTGGGCATTCGGGCTTGCGGCACTGACGGTGATTATCACCAAGTCAATGATCAACTCGCGGCAGGGGCGCTCAATCATATCCATCCGTGAAGATGAAATCGCTGCTGAAGCGTCTGGTGTCAATACCCGGAAGTACAAGATCCTGGCCTTCGTATTTGCGGCATTCTTTGCCGGAATTGCCGGCGGTCTGTATGGCCATTACCTGGGCATTCTGGAACCGAAGACCTTCAACCTGGATAAGTCCATTGAAATCCTGGTTATGGTCGTGCTTGGCGGCATGGGTTCCATTCCCGGATCGATCATTGCGGCAGTTGTGCTGACGGTGCTTCCGGAACTGCTGCGTGCAGTGTCCAGCTACCGTATGTTTGTCTACTCCCTGGCGCTTATCTGCATGATGCTGTTCAAGTATGATCCGCGGATGCAGAACTTCATGGCAAAGCTGAAATCAAAGAAAGATAAGAAGGAGGCCTGAACATGACAGATACCAATCAGATGGTTCTCAATGTAAAGGACCTCGGCATCAACTTCGGCGGCCTGCGTGCTGTCGATGGACTGAATATCCAGATCGCTCCCCATCAGCTGTACGGCCTGATCGGTCCGAACGGTGCTGGCAAGACGACGGTGTTCAACATGCTGACAGGTGTGTATGAACCGACCGATGGAACGATTGAACTGTACGGTGAAAAGATCAACGGCAAGAAGCCGCATGAGATTGCCCGTATGGGAATTGCCCGTACATTCCAGAACATCCGTCTGTTCAAAGATCTGACCGTCAAGGAAAATGTTCTGGTAGCCCTGGATACCCAGGCTGACTACGGACTGTTTACCGGTATCATGAAACTGCCGAAGTACAATGCCCAGGAGAGGGCAATGAACGATGAGGCACTGCGTCTTCTGGATGTATTTGAACTGAGGGATGATGCAGATAAGCTGGCGCGCAACCTGCCTTATGGCAAACAGCGTGAACTTGAAATTGCAAGAGCCCTCGGCACCCATCCAAAACTGCTGCTTCTGGATGAACCGGCAGCCGGCATGAACCCGCAGGAGACGGCCAGCCTGATGGATACGATCCGTACCGTCAGAGATCAGTTCAATATTTCCGTGCTCTTGATTGAACATGATATGAAACTGGTCATGGGCATCTGCGAGAAGATTACGGTGCTGAACTACGGCACCATGCTTGCCTGCGGCACTCCGGATGAGATCAAATCAAATCCGCAGGTCGTCAAGGCATACCTGGGAGCGTAAGACATATGCTGAAAGTAGAAAATCTGGTTGTTCGCTACGGCATGATCGAAGCGATCAAAGGTATTACATTTGAAGTCAGGGACGGTGAGATTGTCACCCTGATCGGTGCCAACGGTGCCGGCAAGACGACGACCATGCATACCATCTCGGGTCTGTTGAAACCTGCATCCGGCGATGTCCTGCTGGATGGGGTGGATATCACCAAAGTTCCTTCCCACAAGATTGTGCAGATGGGGCTGGCACAGGTGCCGGAGCGAAGAAGAGTCTTTGCCGAGCAGACTGTTGCCGAGAATCTGGATCTTGGTGCCTATACCCGCAAGGATAAAGATGGCATCAAGAAAGACCTGGAACATGTTTATGAACTGTTCCCGCGGCTGAAGGAACGTTCTTCCCAGCTGGCTGGAACACTGTCCGGCGGCGAGCAGCAGATGCTTGCCATGGGCAGGGCACTGATGGCAAAGCCGAAGATCCTGCTGATGGACGAACCGTCCATGGGTCTTTCGCCATTGCTGGTACAGGAAATCTTCCGCATTATCACGGATATCAACAAGCAGGGCACAACCATTCTCCTCGTGGAACAGAACGCGAAGATGGCACTGGCCATTGCCAATCGTGCATATGTGCTGGAAACTGGTAAAATAACACTGGAAGGCACGGGCGCCGAACTTGCAAACGACGAACGCGTTCAGAAAGCATACCTCGGAGGATAATAATATGTACGTAAAAGATTACATGACTGTAAAGCCTACCTGCATCTCCGGCGATACCACGGTATCAAAGGCACTGGATCTGATGTCACAGAACGGTTTCCACCGTCTGCCGGTTGTTGACGCAAGCGGAACATTGAAGGGACTGATCACCGAAGGACTGGTATCGGATACCTCCGGTGCCAAGAGCACTTCCCTGACGATCTATGAACTGAACTACCTGCTGTCGAGAACCAAGGCTGCAGATATCATGATCAAGGATGTCAAGACAATCGGACCGAATGAACTGCTGGAAGCAGCAGCTTCCAAGATGCGCTCTGAGAACATCAGCGTGCTGCCGGTTGTGGATACGGAAAACAAAATCATTGGCATCATTACCGAGAACGATATCTTTGAAGCATTCATTGAATTGCTGGGCTATCGTCAGGAAGGCACCCGCTTTGTCATCCATATCGGAACAGATAAAGTCGGTGTGCTGGGACAGATCGCAGATCTGTTCGGTAAGGACGGCATCAGCCTGTCCAAGATGTCAGTGGATAACTCCAGGGAGCGCGGCATTGAGATCATGATTCTGGCCAATGCGGACTGCCCGGATTTCGCAAAGAAGCTGGAAGCTGCCGGCTTTGAACTGACAGAAGTCAAGAAACTGCCGGAAGAAGTCAAATAAGCACTTCAAATGAAGCATCCTGTACAAGTGACGGGATGCTTTTGATATGCCTGAAACAGCGGTCATACATGGTATACTTAATACGTTGATTTTGTGGAGGAATCGTTATTATGAACTGGACATTATTCTGGATCTTTCTGATTCTCGGCATTGCCGTATATATCGCTGTCATGTTTTTCTCACAGCGGCAGATTGCCTATCTTTCTGTACTGCTGTACCGGCAGGGAGATGCGGATGCCTATCTGAAAGAACTTGAGAACTGGCAGACCAAACTGTTCTTCAACAAGCGTCTGCGCAAGATGATGGAAATCGATGCGTACATGCTGAAGAATGATACGGATAAACTGAAGTCCATCTTCAGTGAGATTGAAACCTATCACCTGTCTGACGGTGACAAGATGACGGTACTTGAAAAGCAGATGTCGTTTGAAATCAATAACGGCAATGTGGAAAAGACCCAGGAAATCTACGATGAATTGACGAAGACCTACAACGGCATGAAGGACAAGCAGAGAGCTGCCCATGAAGATGCCATGAAGGAATGCACCTACATCAAGGCAATCCGCATTGACAAGTCCGGCAAGTACGCTGATGAGCTGTTCAAGAAGGCAAAGGATGTCAAAGATCCGATTCCTTCCGGTGTCTACTATCTGAAGGCAGCGCAGTCCTATGTCCTGAAGAACGATACGAAGAATGCCGAAGAGATGCTGAACCGGGCAGAAGTCAAACTGCGCGGTACACCATACAATGCACAGATCCGTACGATCATGCAGTCCAAGAAGTATGATGCGGTCCTGGAGATGAGGATCTGATCATGTCAGTCGGCGATCTGTTATTCTACGTTATGGATGCGGTGATTATCGGCATGCTGGTAAAGATGCTGATGACCTGCAGCAAGGTGGAAGTGGAAATCAAGCAGGGACTGAGATGGCTCATCCCGGTGCTGTTCATGGCAATTGCAGTATTCAGCTTCATCAAGTTTGAAGGAATCTTCCGTTACATCCAGGCAGCACTTCTGACTGTTATGGCTGTCATGTACTGGTTCATGAAGACCGGACTGACACCGGATGGCATTGTGATGATCGGCCGCTTTGTGCCTTACAAAAAAGCCGGCAGTCTCTTCATGGATGAGAATGATCATACACTGCACTTCCAGTTCAAGGGATCAACGGAGATCTATTACAATGCAGCGGAAGAACAGGCAATCCGCGAGTATCTGGAAGCACATCACATCAAACTGGCCAAAAAGAAAAAGGACGGCACCACAATCCAGCGTGTCGACCCTACTGCAAACAAGAAGAAATTCTGAACTGCTGAGCAATCGGCAGTTTTCTTTTATACCAGAATGCCGTTGCAGTGATCAATCTCATGCTGGATCACCTGGGCGGTATTGTCATGGAATGAATGCACGTGCTCCTCAAAGTTGCGGTCTTCATACTGCACAATGATCCTGCGGTATCTGGTCACTTCAGTGGTGCGGTCGAGTGAGAGACAGCCTTCCTTGCCCTGGAACGGACTCTTTTTATTCAGGATCACCGGGTTGAACATCTCACCAACCAGATTCAGATCATAGTCATAGTAGACAATGATTGCCTTGTTGACGCCGATCATATTGGCAGCCAGTCCCACACAGCGGTCACTGTTGGCAATCAGCGTATCTCTCAGATCATCTGCAGTCTTGAGGTCTTTCTTGGTTGCTGGTTCTGCGACCTGTGACAGGAATGCAGTATCTTTGATAATCTCTCTTTTCATCAGAAGAATCTCCGTTTCTGCAATTATTTTATCAGATGCTGAAGTCAATACACAGAAGAACAGACTGTCGACTTGCGAATAAGTCGACAGTTAAATCGACAGTCCGACGAAAGCTTGCTATAATGACACTGCAGGAGGAAATGTGCCATGGCAATTCCAATAACGATAGACAAACTATTGAATGATCACATCGTTGAATATGCAAGAATTGAGCTTAAACAGAACTGGAATCCTGAGGAAGTACTCAGAACAATCTGCGCATTTGCCAATGACATTGATAACTGGGGCGGCGGATATATCGTGCTCGGTGTCAAAGAAGAAAACGGGCGCCCGGTATTTCCTGTGACAGGTATTACCAAGGGCAGCGTAGATTCCATTCATAAGGAATTGCTGCAACTCTGCAATTTTATTGAACCAAGATATATCCCTGTTTCTGAACCTGCTGAATTTCAGGGCAAGCAACTATTAGTGATCTGGGCACCAGGCGGCTATGACCGACCTTATAAATGTCCTGCAGATCCTTATGCAAAGAGAATAACGAAGAAATATTACATACGGAAACTCGCCAGTACAATCGAAGCGAAGAATGCTGAAGAACGTGAACTTCTTTCGCTGGCGGACAATGTACCGTTTGATGATCGTATTAACCAGCGTTCTAACATTGAAGATCTGAAAACAAACCTGATCATACAGTTTCTTGCGTCAACCGGTAGCGCACTGTATCCGACCGCTGCAAGTCGACGCATTGAAGATCTGGCTATGGATCTCAGAATTGCGGATGGACCGGCCGAGTATTTCAAGCCGCTGAATGTCGGACTGATGTTTTTCTCGTACGACATTGAACGCTACTTTCGATATGCAAGGATTGAGTATACATTTCTTCCTGATCCGACCGGTGCTGGGATGATTGAAAAGAACTTCACCGGACCGCTGGATGGACAACTGAGAGATGCACTGCTGTATATCCGCAATTCTGTCATTGAAGAAAAGACATTCAAATTGAAGGATCAGGCACAGGCTGTTCGGGTGAGCAACTATCCTTATCCGGCAGTTGAAGAAATTCTCTGCAATGCAGTTTATCATAAGAGTTATCAGATTCATGAACCGATCTCGATCCGGGTTACAGAAGACGCATTTGAAATAACGAGCTTTCCGGGATTTGACCGGTCCATTTCCGATGAAGATATCAAGAAGTATCATATTGTCGCAAGAAGATACCGGAACAGGAGAATTGGTGATTTTCTCAAGGAATTGAAACTGATTGAAGGAAAGAATACCGGCATTCCCACTGCAGTGAAAGCCTGCCTGGACAACGGATCAAAACTCCCGGTATTCATAATGGATGATGAACGGACATATCTCACAGTCCGCTTTGAAATCAATTCAAACTTTGCCCAGAATCAAAAGCAGGAAACATCGGCTCATCAGAAACGCAGAACACGTGACGAGCTGGAACAGGAAGTGTTGAGTGAACTGCATCAGGAAAATTATTCACTGAGAGAACTGGCGCATCAGTTGGGGTATCGCTCAGTGTCAAAGACACTATCTGATGTGGTGGATGGTCTGAGAGACGAAGGAAAGGTAGCATATACTGCCAAAGAAAAAAACAGCTCCAGGCAGAAACTCTGCCTGAAGTAGAAATCAAAGATAATTGACTGCCAGAATTGCTGCACCAAGAATGACAAGGATCACACCGGTTGCCCGATTCAGGGTGACCGGATTTGCTTTGTTGGCAAAGACTGCGGCAATTCTTGCCCACAGCAGTGTGAAGAGAACACAGAGTACCAGGATGAACATATCAGGAGCACCGCCGATGACAAAGTGCGAGACAGCACCCGTCAAAGCAGTGAACGTCATGATGAATACACTGGTTCCCACAGCAGTCTTGAGTTCATACCCAAGTACACTGGTCAATATCAGAAGCATCATCATGCCGCCGCCGGCACCGACAAAGCCGCAGATCAAGCCGATGACCATACCGCAGAGAATGGACTGGATAATCCGTTTCTTTCTGGATACCTTCTCCATGGATTCTTTGGTGGTCATGACCGGTCTTACAATAAATTTGATTCCGAGCAGCAGAGTCATGAAGGTGGAGAAACTGCCCATGGTGGCATTCGGCAACAGACTTGCCAGCCAGGAGCCGACCATGGTGAATACCAGAACGGTTGCCATCATGATCAGGCCGTTTTTGATATCCAGATTTTTATGCTTGCCATACGTATAGGCAGAGACAGCCGAAGCCAGTACATCAGATGCCAGGGCAATGCCGACTGCCTGATAGGCAGGCATTCCAAGGAATGTGATGAGCATCGGGCTGACGACAGCAGCTGCACTCATTCCGGCAAAGCCGGTGCCAAGACCTGCACCCATGCCGGCCAGAAAACAGATCAGTATTTGATACCACATGAAGAAAACCTCCCGTTGAATTAACTGTTCAAAATAGAACTAATACATGATATCTCAACTGTCTTAAAATGCAACAGGAAAGATCAAACAGATGCGGGTATTTGTACAGTCAGAAACGCAGCCTGCAGGATTCGCAGACTGCTCAGGTTCAATGGGATTCCTGTCGGGAAGAAGAGGTACCTTTATGCAGCAGGGCATCATGCATGACACCGCGGGGATCTTTGATCAGCACGGTGATGATCCAGATCACCAGACCCAGTGCGACAACACACAGGCCCAGGAAACTGTCATTCACCATGTCTTCAAAAGATTGTGTGAAGTACGCTGACTTCAGTTCAGCATATTCAAACACGGCATCCACCAGCCACATCAGTGAAGCACCCCAGTACATCCAGCAAAGGATACTGACTTTCATGTCATCCTGCGGTGCACGGCGGTACCAGATGGCAGTGCAGATCACTGCCGCAATGATGGTGATCAGAAGGGTCATGGCTGCTTACTTTTCGTTGATGGCAGTCTTCAGTGCCTTCTTTTCCTGCAGGCTGACAATGCCGCACATGATTCCCCATACCCCGGTGACCAGCAGTGCCATACATACACCGACGGTTGAGATCTCATGGAGCATTTCAGCGGTATCCGCCGGATTGGCAGCGGCAGTCAGAAACGGAAACCACGGAACGACTTCGCCATGCCATACATGTTCAAAGATCAGAAGGATGGTGCCGCCCCATAAGAGGCTGCTCAGCCAGGACAGTTTGGTGCTGAGTGAAATGTGATCTTCAGAGGTCTTGACCTCGAGTGATTCTTTCTTTGCGACGTGATGCTTGATGATAGTGACTGCGATTGCCTCGGCAGCCGGTACCGCAAAACAAGCCATAGTATAAAATCCCCTTTCAGTGGTTTATCGTGCTTCGATGTCTTTGATGTTGAATTGATTGCCGGTTACCAGTTCGGTATCTTCCGACTGGCAATAGGGGCAGATCTTTGCGTACTTGACGGTTGAATAGGTCTTTCCGCAATGATTGCACCTGGTGATGGCCGGCATGATCTCGATCTTCAGTTCGGCGTTCTTCATGACTTCAGACTGCTTATGGACATACTTCCATGCGTCGTAGAGATAATCGGGAAGGGCAGAGCTGACTTCACCGAGTTCCAGTGTCACTTTTGAAATCTCTGTCAGCTGCTGCTCTTTTGCAAGTTTTTCCAGCGTATCTACAACATAAACGACAATGCCGTATTCATGCATGCCTGCTAAGCTCCGGTTTTCTGTGTTCCCGGATCCAGCGGCTCTGGCCCGGCCCATTCTTCAGATGGCTCATAGCCTTCCATCGGGTGAACCTGGACATCTTCCTTCTTGAGGATGCGGACACTGCGCTTGGCAGCGTTGCCCAGCACCAGTTTGATCCGGTCTTCGGTCTTATAGAGTCCCTTGTCGAATGCCTTCTTCAGATGGATGGCATCGAAGTCGCACTTGGTGACGCAGACACCGCAGCCGATGCAGACATTCTGATCGACGATGGAGGCTCCGCAGCCAAGGCATCTGCCGGTTTCTTTCTTGACCTGCTCATCTGTCAAAGGCTGATTCAGATCGTGGAAGGTGAGCTTTGCGTCAGCGGAAGGTGCATGGTACGGAACCTGACGGCCGACCAGATCATAACTGCCAGCTTCCGGTGCGAGATTATTGCGGTCCAGTGAAATGAAGTCACGGTGATCTCTGCAGATGGTCAGCGACTGACCGGCATGGACAAAGCGGTGGATGGATTCACAGGCTTCCTTGCCTGCGGCAATCGCATCAATCGCAAACTTCGGCCCGGTATAGACATCGCCGCCAACAAAGATATCCGGTTCGCCAGTCTGATACGTGATCTGATCTGCGACCGGTCCGTTGCCCCTGCCGAATTCCACTCTGGTATCCTTCAGAAGATCGCCCCAGACAATGCTCTGACCAATGGCGAGATAGACATGATCGCATGGTACATTGATTGTTTCATTTTCATCGTAGACCGGTGCGAAGTGATGATCACTGTCATAAACCTGCGTGCACTTCTTGAAGACAATTCCGGTGACTGATCCATTTTCGCTCAGGATCTCTTTCGGGCCCCAGCCGCAGTTCATGCCGATGCCTTCTGCTTTGGCGTTGGCAATTTCCTCCGGCAGTGCGGGCATGATGTCTTCGGTTTCAAGACAGTACATGGCGGTGCTTTCTGCGCCGGCCCTGACTGCTGTTCTTGCGACGTCGATTGCGACATTTCCGCCGCCGATGACGACTGCTTTGCCGTTTACTTTCCGGGTTTCATCTTCAGCGATCTCATGCAGGAGTGCAACACCTGTTTCAACGCCTTTGGCGTCTTCTCCAGGCACTCCGCTCAGGCGGCCGCCCTGGCAGCCGATGGCTACATAGAATGCCTTGTATCCCTGTTCTCTCAGCTGAGACAGCGTAATATCCTGACCGACGTTGGTATTGAACCTGAACTCGACGCCCATCTGCTTCAGTACGTCGATCTCGGCATCGAGCAGATTCTTCTCCAGTACGAAGGAAGGAACACCGTATCTCAGCATGCCGCCCGGCATTGCGTCCTTTTCAAAGACAGTAACCGGATAGCCGCGTTCTCTCAGGTAGTATGCACAGCTCATGCCGGCAGGACCTGCACCGATGACAGCGATCTTTTCTGTAAACAGTTTGCCGGTCTGGGTGATGATTGGCGGAATATATCTGGTCTTGGCATTCAGTTCTTTTTCGGCAATGTAGAGCTTGATGTCATCAATGGCTACAGACTCATCCAGTCTGGCTCTTGAGCATTCATCCTCACAGCGGTGATTGCAGATCTTTCCGCAGACTGCCGGGAATGGATTCTCTTTCTTGATCAGGCGGAGGGCTTCCATATATCTGCCCTGAGCTGCTTTCTTGATATAACCCTGTACGGCAATGTGGGCCGGGCAGGCAGTCTTGCATGGAGAGGTTCCGGTATCGTAGCAGTTGGTCTTGGAATTGCGGTAGTCCGGATTCCAGTGTTCCTTGCCCCACTTTTTGGCATCAGGGAGTTCGTGCTTTGGATAGGTGATGGGTCTTACCGTGCAGACTTTTTGGCCGAGTTTGACCGCATTGGCCGGGCAGTATTGTACACACTGGCCGCAGGCGACACAGTTTTTCTGGTCAACTTCTGCCACGTAGTTGGAACGTGACATGTTCGGAGTGTTATAGAGGAAGGCGTTGCGCATGGCATAGCAGACACCGCGCTCACAGTTGCAGATGGCGAAGATCTTATTCTCGCCGTCAATGTTGGTGACCTGGTGCACATAGCCCAGATCCTCACAGCGTTTCAGCACCTGGATGACTTCATCATAAGTGGTCGCATGTGCCTTGCCGGTTTCAATCATGTATTTTGCCATGTCACCGACACCGATGCATACATCATCTTCCAGTGAGCCGTCACCGTCATTGTGAATGCGTCTGCCGATCCGGCAGGAGCACGGACCAAGTGACAGGGAGTCCTTGTATTTCTCCAGCCAGAAGGAAAGATGCTCAATGCTTTCAGACTTCGGGGCAGCCGGGATTGCTTTTTCGACCGGGATGACGCGCATGCCGACACCGGCACCGCCGACCGGGATCATCGGGGACAGTGCTTCAAGCGGCAGCCGTGACAGTCCTTCAAAGCTGGCAGTGACTTCCGGAACGCTCTCGAAGATCTTCGGGTTCATGTTCAGGTATTCAGCATTGCCCGGCACATAGATCGGGTAGCAGTACTGTTTATGATGATCTTCATTTTCCCAGTTGTAATCAATGTAGCCGATATCTGCCATTTCATCGAGCAGCTGCTGTACCTGTTCTTCCGGCATCTTGCACTTTGGGGCAAGTTCGGCAGCGGTGTAGCCGATTCTGGTTTTCATCTGCAGTGCTACTGTGCACATGTCGTCAGTCATCAGGCAGTCGAGCATGTAGTATTCCGGATCTGTCTTGGTGATCTTTCTGGTCATGCGGTCGGTGTGCATCTGGGCAAGCTTCAGGATGTTCTTGCGGAGAGGCTTGTTCTTGAGCTTCTCCATCAGTTCTTTGGATTCATACGGTTCCATTATTGATCCCTCCAGTTGTTGATTTCTGTTCTCAGCCAGTCTGCAAATGCCTGAACACCTTCACCGGTCTTGGCGGACATCGGCAGGATGACAGCATCCTTGTTGCGTTCGTGAATCCGCTGTTCGGCTTTCTCCATGGAGAAGTCAAAGACGGACATCGTATCAATCTTGTTGATCAGCACTGCTGAACTGATCTGGAACATCAGCGGATACTTCAAGGGCTTGTCATCACCCTCAGGCACACTGAGGATCATGGCATTTTTGACTGCCCCGGTATCAAACTCTGCCGGGCATACCAGATTGCCGACATTCTCCAGGATGACCAGATCCAGATCATCAATGCCGACCTGATCCAGCCCCTGTTCAGTCATGCCGGCATCCAGGTGGCACATACCGCCGGTATGAAGCTGAATGGTTTTGGCCCCGGTTTCAGAGATCGTTCTTGCGTCAACGTCGGAATCAATGTCCGCTTCCATGACACCGATCCGGAATTCATCCTTCAATAACGGAATCGTCATCTTCAGGATGGATGTTTTGCCGGATCCCGGAGAGGACATCAGATTCAGCAGAAATACCTTCTTCTGCTTCAGTTTCTGCCTCAGCAGTTCAGCCTCATGATCATTGTCTTCAAATACACTTTTCTTGATTTCGATAATACGAAATGGTTCCATTCAAGTCTCCTTCCATTTTGCTATGTGAAACAACTCACTAATGAAAGAATAACATACTGAAGGGAGAGGATGTGAACAAAAACGACCAACATTTCTGTTAGAATGTCTACGGAAAAACCAGAGATGAATCCAGAAGAACTCGGCAGAAAAATCCGCACCATGCGGATGGAACATCACATGACGCAGGCCCAGCTTGGCGAAGCACTTGGCGTGACTTTTCAGGCGGTTTCCAAGTGGGAGAACGGCCGCAGCGTACCGGATGTACTGATGCTGAAAAAACTGTGCGAAGTATTTGGTGTCAGCCTCAATGAACTGCTTGGAAACGATGATGATTCTTTGGACAGTGAAACCGGCATGGCAAAGAAGAACTCCCGGAAACTCATCTGGCTGG
>JAKVJO010000026.1 GCA_022486935.1 Solobacterium sp.
TGTGACGCCATCAAATGATATAGTGAACTCAGCAATTGAGGGGTACTTCAGAATGTGGAAGGAACGGAACCGGAACGCGGATCATGCATGCAGGCACAGTGGTTTTACGCTGGCCGAACTGCTGATCGTCGTTGCGATCATTGCCGTACTGGTATCGGTATCCATTCCGATCTTTACCACGCAGAAAGAGAAAGCAGAAATCTCTACCTGTGCAGCCAACCGCAGAAGTCTGCTGTCAGCGTTTCGGTCAGAGGAAATGAGCAGTACAGAGACTGCGACTTATACGACGGTATATCAATGGCTGCAGACTGCAGTCGAGCAGTGCGGCGGAAATAAAGACGACGTCAAACAGATCGGAGCGGGATCAACCTATACTTATACCGTGACCGGCTTCTGTTCAAAAAAGGACGGAACGTATACGGTCACCTTCAACGCCCAGGAAGATACGGTCAGTATTGTATGCAGTATTGAAAAGCACCAGGAAGACAGTGCCACTACAGCAGAAACATTTGCCGGCAAGCTGAATGCAAGCATACTGGGATCCAATATCGGCAGCATCACCAGAACGCTAGCCAAAGGTGATTCGCAGTCGTTGGATACATATCTGAGTGATTCTGGCAAGACGGTCGATTCGGAGGCACCAGCGACTAATGGATCCGGAGATAACAGTTTTACAAAAGTGATCACGGATAAACTGGATTCCGGTTCGCTGGATCTGAGCTGGATGCTGACAAAAGATCAAACCAGTAAAAACTATGAAGTCTATGTGACGTCGGACGGTAAATTGACCGCGTCCAACAATAACAATTATGTCAATGTCACCAGATATGTCTATGATGCCAGCGGGAAAGAAGTATCCGTCACTTCCGGGAGAATGAAAGTTGGAAGTAATAAAACCACGATCACCTATTATCGACTGAGTCCAGGTACATTCAAAACCAATTGAGATTCCTGCATGCATGTGTGACATCTTGCCAATCATTCATGATTGCATTAGGATGCCTGTATTAGAAAGCGTGATCTGATATGAACTATTCCTTTGCCATGTTACTGGGTGCAGCACTGATCATTGTCGGTGTTGCCAACATGTTCGGCTATGCCATCAACAGTGCGATCAAACAGGATTATACCGAGAAGTCTGTCAAACGCTGGCGGCCATATGGCGGCACAGTCAACTGTATCTACGGTCTGGCACTGCTGGTGCTTGGCCAGTACTTCATGTATGGAAAGACCTGGCTGGTGATCGCTGCTGTGGCAATTGCGGCAGGCGGCATCTACCTGGCTTATTGGGCAATGAAGAAGTTCCTGGTCAAAATGGATAAGTGACCGGCTTCTTGACGGAATGACGATAGCGGAGGGGAGAAATACCATACTCCCCTTTAAAAACGGCTGAGAAGTGATACAGGCTGGAGAAGGCAAGCTGTGAGGCAATCGACTGCACGGAATCTTCCGTGCTTTTCAAGAGGTACAGACTGCGGTTCAGTTTGTACTGCAGGATGAACTGTTTGCAGGAAACGTGAAGCAGTTCTTCAAAGATCTTATAAAGATAGTTGGGCGTATAGTTCATCATTGCGGCCAGGTCATTGACCTTCAGCGGCTCGCTGATATGTGCTTCAATGAGGGCAATGCATTCATGCAGTACCACTTCATGGCTGCTGGTACGCTTTGGCAGGATCGGCACCAGGTTATGCTGCTCACGGTACAGCATGGCGACAATGAAGATCCGTACAATCATCTGCTGGATCAGGAGATAACAGCCGGGATAGTGCTTCTCGGCAGTGGTGGATAAGTGCTTCAGGTTATCCAGTTGACGCTGGTCAAGAAGACCGTGGTAGATCTGCGGGGAAGAGAACCGGTATTTGGTATCGAGATCTTCATAGGCACTGTTATGGTCGGCTGTGAAATCAATGAGGACCAGGGAAGTGGCCTGTTCCATTTCTGCTTCATAGAGGGTATTGGCGGGAATGATTGCCAGATCATACTTCTTGAATGCAGTGGTCTGACCGTCCGCAGTCAGCTGAAAGGCTCCATCCAGTACGGCAATGATGCGGCTGACGGGATGATAGCGGGGCGAGATGCGGTCGCCTTTCTTGAAGCTGGCTGTGCCGTAATGCACTGGGTCAATGTTCAGCTTGGAAAGCCGGCTGCTCAGTGCGTCGACACTAATGGGATTCATTGTCTGTTCCATGGAATGATAATAACAAAAAAATAATAATATAGTATCGAAATCTGTATATTTCTGTCGTCTTTCTCACATTGATAACCACTTCACAAACTGGCAGACTGGTACCAGGAGGGAAAGAAAGATGAAGAAACCAATTGCATTATCACTTTGTGCAGTACTTGCACTGAGCGGCTGTGCGCAATCCAGCGCAAGCGCAACCGCATCTGCAGCACCAACTGCAACTGCAGTGACAGCAGATGAAACCAAAACAGCCGATGTCATTATCGTCGGTGCCGGCGGAGGTGGAATGTCTGCCGCTATCTCAGCAGTCGACAATGGCGCCAAGAGTGTCATCATCATTGAAAAGACAACCCAGAACGGCGGATCACTGAACTACACATCCGGATCCATGTCCGGTGCAGAGACCGTCATCCAGCAGATTGACGGTGTCGAAGATACTGTCGATTCCTATGTATCAGACATCATGGCAAACGGTGATCAGAAGGGCAACGAAGCACTGATCAGGGAATATGCCGAAGAAGACATCAACGCCATTCAGTGGCTCTGGGACAATGGTCTTTCTGACAACAAGTTCTCCACTGACAAGGCGACCGGCACAATGTCTGTATTCGCTCCGGAACACCAGCTGTATTCCGTGAAGCGTACTTACAAGGCATCCCCGGATGACAGTGAGAAATATAAATCAGCAGCACACGAGATTCTCGATACCGTACTGAGCGGCTACGATCAGGTTGAAGTCGACTACAGCACCGAAGCATACCAGCTTGTATACAATGATCAGAACCAGGTCATGTCCGTACTTGCCAAGTCCGGTAACAAGACCATCGAATATACAGCAGAAAAGGGCGTCATCATGGCAACCGGCGGATACTCCGGCAACCAGTCGCTGATGGCAGCCTTCACCGAGAACGGCGGCTACTACCTGCCGGGCGGCGCATCTACTGCCGATGGCTATGGCATCTACATGATGCAGGAAGCCGGCGCTTACATTGATTCTGAATCCATGAGCTATGTACCGACATTCCCGATGGGACTGGATACCGGTTCAGGCCCGGGCAAGATCGCTTCTACTTATATGTGGAAAACCGGCGGCATCTGCGTCAACCAGGATGGCCAGCGGTTCATCAACGAAACCGAATCAGAAGTAGTCACCAGAGAAACCGCACTGGAAGAACAGCCGCAGGCAGTCCAGTATGATATCTTCACCGATCAGATTATCGCTGATGCAGAAGCAAACAATTCTTCTGTGTTCTGGAATTACTACTATGCACCGGGCAAGCCATACAACCAGTATGTGATTGAAGCAGATTCCCTGGAAGATCTGGCAGACCAGATCGGTGTACCGGCAGATACCCTCAAGACAACGGTTGAATCCTACAACAGCCATGTAACAGACCAGACTGAAGATGAATTCGGCAGACAGTTCACTGCAGATTCCCTCGATGGCACTTACAACGTTTCCGTCAATACCATTGAAGGCGACAAGTACTATGCAGTGCCGCTCCATGCATTATGTGTCATGACACTGGGCGGCGTATCCATCAACAGCGATGCGCAGGTACTCGACAATGACCAGAATCCGATTCCGGGACTCTACGCAGTCGGTGAATGTGTCGGCAACCTGTGGGGCAAGTATGTCTCCGGCGGCACCGGTGTCATGGGTCCGATCGTATTCGGACGCATTGCCGGCAAAGCCATTATGAACAACACGGTTGAAACAAGCTATCAGCCAACGGCTTCCGACAGTGTCATTGATGCGGCCCTGTTTGAAACAGATGACAGTGCCTCAGCAGTCACCTTCGATATGAGCACAGCTCTCACAGATGGCACCTATACGGCAAGTGTTGACGGTCAGGAAGGCACACTCAGTGTCGAAGTAACCATCAAAGACGGCAAGATCAATGATGTACAGGTCACTGAAGCACATGAATCCAGCTTCACTTCCGAAGCACAGAAAACCGTTCCGGAAGAGATCGTTTCCAGCAACTCCCTGGAGGTAGACAATGTAACAGGCGCTACCCTGACTTCCACCCGGATCAAGGAAGCTGTCAAAGACTGCCTTACCCAGGCTTCCAAATAAGCAAAAAACTGATGCTCAGGCTGTTTCTGCATGAATCTGCAGGGACAGCCTTTTATGTATGAATGCATGGATTCAGCATGCATGACAATTTTAATCATTTGATTAAACGAAACGGTTTGAATCGGATTGACGCAAACCGGTTCAGAGTGTACAGTGAAAGTATTGAAAGCGGTACCATACCGCTCTTAGGGAGGGAAAGCAATAATGAAGAAGTTGTTATCACTATGCCTGACAGCCGTCATGGCAGTCGGAGTCTGCGGATGCAGTTCCGGCTCGTCCTCAGCTGCAGCAACCGCAGGGGGAACCTCTGCGACATCATCTGGCAAACTGGTGGTTTATTCACCGAATACCGATGATCTGATCAATGCAGTCGTTCCGCTGTTTGAACAGGAAACAGGAATCACCGTTGATGTTATCACCGGCGGTACCGGCGACCTGCTGACCCGTATCGATTCCGAGAAAGAGAATCCGCAGGGCGACATCATGTTCGGCGGTATGACTCCTGCCAATCTGCTGAAGTATCCGGATGACTTTGCCGAGTATACTTCCAGCAACGATACCCTGCTTCCGGAAGAGTACCAGAACTACGGCGGCGTGATTTCCCACTACTGCCTGGATGGATCAGCAGCACTTCTGATCAATACAGATATCTACTCTGAACTCGGACTGGATCCGGATAAGTTCACCAGCTACAACGATCTGCTCCAGCCGGAACTGAAGGGCCACATCGCCATGGGCGATCCGGCAAACTCCTCCAGTGCCTGGGCAGAACTGACCAACATGTTACTGGTCATGGGCAATGAAAAGTATGATGACGCAGCCTGGGAATGGGTCGGCAAGTTCATCGACAACCTGGACGGCATCAGCCTGGATTCTTCTTCCAAAGTTTACAAGGGCGTCGCAGACGGCGAATATGCAGTCGGTGTCTCCTATGAAGATCCGTGTGTCAACCTGATCGTTTCCGGTGCTACCAACCTGAAGCTGGTCTATCCTTCCGAAGGTGCAGTATGGCTGCCGGCAGGTGTTGCAGTCATCAAGGGATGCCAGAATGAATCCAATGCACAGAAGTTCATTGACTTCCTGCTCTCTGATGAAGGACAGAATGCAATCGCTACAACCACTGCACGTCCGGCCAACACCAAGATTTCCAATACCACAGAACTGATGACACCGTTCTCTGATATCAACGTTGTCTATGAAGATATCGACTACTGTGCAGAACACAAGACTGAATGGCAGGCAAAGTGGACAGACATGTTCACCAGCGCAAACTGAGTCAGAAACAATAGAAAAATAAATGAGGGGCTGGAATTATGAGCGTAAACATCAAAATCGTCGATGCGGTTAAAAAGTACGGCGATAATACGATCATTTCCGACTTATCACTGGATATCAGGGAGGGTGAATTTTTCACCCTCCTTGGTCCTTCCGGATGTGGTAAGACGACGCTGTTGAGAATGATCGCCGGATTCAATTCCATTGAAGGCGGGAAGTTTTATTTCAACGATAAAGAAATCAATGACATGGACCCTGCCAAGCGCAACATCGGCATGGTGTTCCAGAACTATGCGATCTTCCCGAACATGAATGTTGAAAAGAATGTCGCATTCGGTTTGAAGAACCGGAAACTGCCGCCTGAGAAGATCAGGGAACAGACCGACAAGTTCTTGAAACTGATGCAGATTGATCAATACAGAGACCGGATGCCGGACCGTCTTTCCGGCGGACAGCAGCAGCGTGTTGCTTTGGCCCGTGCACTTGCCATCACACCGGATGTGCTGCTGATGGATGAGCCGCTGTCCAACCTGGATGCCAAGCTGAGAGTGGAGATGCGTTCTGTCATCAAGCAGATTCAGAACTCGGTTGGCATTACAACTGTATATGTTACCCATGACCAGGAAGAGGCCATGGCTGTCAGCGACCGCATCGCCGTCATGAATCATGGCGATATCCAGCAGATCGGCACTCCGAAGAACCTGTATCAAAGGCCGGCCAATCTGTTTGTTGCAAACTTCATCGGCCGCACCAACATGATGAAGGCACAGCTCAAGGTCAAAAACGGCAAAGCATTCCTGTTATTGAAGACAGGCTATGAAGTGGAACTGCCGAACATCCGTCCGGAAGAAGTAAAAGATCAGCCGGTTACCGCTGCCATCCGTCCGGAAGAACTGATTGTCAGTGCCGATGAAAAGACCGGTGCCAAGGCAGTCATTGATGACTCAGTATTCCTGGGCCTCAATACCACGTACTTCGTGCACTTTGAAGATGGCGAGAAGGCCATCATCATTCAGGAGTCACTGATTGACAGCATCCTGCCGAAGGGCACGGATGTGTACCTGAGCGTCAAGGCCGAGAAGATCAACATCTTCAATGAGGCCGGTGACAAGAATCTGATCCAGGGTGTCGTCAATGACATGGATCTTCTGAAGAAGGCGAGTGCATCATGACAGCCGCTGCTTCAGCCGTAAAGGAAAAGAAACGCTTTGATGTCTGGAAGGTCATCTCCTTTTCCATACTGGCAGTCTATGCACTGTTTCTGATCTATCCGCTGATCTCACTGCTGATCTCCTCTGTGTGGGTAGATGGAAAGATTACCTTTGAATACTTCGGTCAGTTCTTTGCCAAGACCTACTACACCAAGACGATTCTCAATTCCATTGAAGTCAGTCTGACAGTAACTGCGATCTCACTGGTCATCGGTGTTCCGCTGGCTTACTTCTATACGATGTATGAAATCAAGGGAAAAACCGTACTGCAGGTGCTGATCATTCTCTGCTCCATGTCCGCTCCGTTTATCGGCGCCTATGCTTGGATCCTGTTACTGGGCAGAAACGGCCTGATTACCAATCTGATCAAATCGCTGACCGGTATTACGATCGGCAGTATCTATGGCTTCAAGGGCATCGTACTGGTGCAGGCACTGCAGCTGTTCCCGCTGGTATTCCTGTATGTGTGCGGCGCACTGAAGAACATCGACAATTCACTTCTGGAAGCCTCTGAAAACATGGGCTGCTCCGGTGTGAAGCGGTTCTTCAAGGTGGTCATTCCCCTGTGCATGCCGACGATTCTTGCGGCAACCCTGCTGGTATTCATGAGAGCGTTCGCCGACTTCGGTACACCGCTGTTGATCGGTGAAGGCTACCGTACCTTCCCGGTCATCATCTACAACGCATACTTCTCGGAGGTTGGCACCAATCATAACTTCGGTGCAGCAGTATCCGTCATTGCCATTCTGATTACCACGGTCATTTTCCTGCTTCAGCGGTTTGCCAACAAGAAGTTCCAGTTCACGATGAGTGCACTGCACCCGGTGGAACGCAAACAGATCCATGGCTGGAAGAATGTACTGATGCAGCTGTTCTGCTGGATCGTGGTATTCATCTCATTCTCCCCGCAGATCTATGTCATCTACACCTCATTCCAGAAGACCTCCGGAAAACTGTTCGTATCAGGCTATTCCCTCGACAGCTATGTCAAGGCATTCTCTGATGGCGGCAGGGCAATTCCGAATACCTTCATCATCGGTCTGGAGGCACTGGCAATTGTCATTGTGCTGGCCATCCTGATTGCCTATCTGGTTGTTCGAAGACCGAACAAGGCCAATGAGACGATTGATACATTGTCCATGGTTCCGTATATTATCCCTGGTTCCGTTGTCGGTATTGCCCTGGTCATTGCGTTCAACCGCAAGCCGATTGTGCTGACCGGCACGGTCATCATCATGGTCATTGCCCTGGTCATCCGCAGAATCCCGTATACGATCCGATCATCTGTTGCCGTATTGCAGCAGATCCCGATGACGATTGAAGAAGCGGCGATCTCGCTTGGCTCTTCCAAGCTGGCGGCATTCTTCAAGATCACCGTACCGATGATGTCCAACGGCATTCTCTCCGGTGCAATCCTGTCCTGGATTACGATCATCACCGAACTGTCGACTGCCATCATCCTCTACAACCTGAAGACCATCACCCTGACACTGGCGATCTATACCAACGTCACAAGAGGCAGTTACGGAGTCGCGGCTGCCTATGCAACGATCCTGACGGTGACAACGATCATCTCGCTGCTGATCTTCATGAAAGTATCCAAGTCCAAGGAAATTACATTCTGAGGTTGGTACAGGAGGGCTTCCCGGAATCACGGGAGGCCTTTTTCTCTGTTGGCAATCAGATTCTGCTCATTCGTTGTATACTTTTAGCAAATGAAAGGGGGATACTCATGCCTACATTTACTGTTGTCGCAAGACCTGACGAGATCTCTTCACAGCTGGAATGCAAACTGAAGGGGGATCTGATTTCAAACGGATACACGGAAGACAGCGTCAGCCCGGATACCGTATTTGTCGTGGGCGGAGACGGCACCTTTATCTATGCGGTCCATGAGTATCTTGAACAGCTGGCCACTGCAAAGTTCTATGGCATCCATACCGGTACACTCGGCTTTTATACAGATTACCAGGACAGTGATTATCCGGAATTTCTGGAAGCGTTTCTGAGCGGAAGACTGATTGAAACAAAATACCCGCTGCTGGAAGCGAAGTCTGATCATCATATCTATCATGCGATCAATGAGATCCGCATTGAGAATGCCGCAAGGACCCAGTCCATGCATGTATCCGTCAACGGGGAGTTCTTTGAAGACTTCCGCGGCACCGGCATGTGCATCGCCACCCAGCTTGGCTCTACTGCCTACAACCGCTCCCTTGGCGGAGCAGTGCTGCAGGAAGGGCTGCCGTTAGTGGAGTTGACGGAGATCTCCGGGATTCACCACAACAAGTACCGTTCCCTGGGTGCACCGTTTGTCATGCAGGATAATGTCGTACTGAACTTTGAGTCAGAAGATTATCAGGGAGCATTGCTCGGTGCGGACTCAGATGTATTCCCGCTGGACGGCGAAACGTTTGTGACGGTGCGCAAATGCCCGGATGTATGCGTCCATATGCTGAAAGGCAGACGGATCTCTTACTTCGAGCGTCTGACCACTCTGTTTTGAGGTTTGTGAGAGCAGTCCAATAATGTTAAAATAGGCAGGTAGTTCTAGCGAGGTTCAGCAATGCGCAATTGGCATTCTTTATATGAAATATTCACATTCCCGATTGGTATCCTGTTTTTTGCCTGTGCGATTCTCGGCATTGGCAATCTTCTGACCAATTCGGCGTTTTCAGCCTTCTATACCATCAACAATGAAGTCGTGATCCTGCTCGCAGAAGCCATGATGAAGATCGGTTCCTTCCTCATCGTCAACTTCCCGCTGATCTTCCTGATCCGTGTTGTCACCCGCAAGGCCGGCAGTGCCACCAGTGTGCTGTCCGCAATCGCCGGCTATATCACGTATCTTGTCATGACCATGTATTTCTCTTCCGGCAACTCATCACTGCCTTCCACGGCATTCAGTTCCGTGCTCGGCCTGTCGTTCTCCACTTCGGCATCTTCTTCTGTGACTGCCGGTGTGCACTACCCGCTGCAGACTGGAATCCTGTCTACGGTATTGATCGGAATCATTACCCTGACGGTATACAACAGTTCCAGAAGACACAATGAATACGGCTTCTTCTCCTTTATCTCAAAAGATGTCGGCTGTGTCATCCGTACGGTATTCTTCAGTGCCCTGGCCGGCTTTGGCGTTGCACTGCTGTGGCCGTATGTCATGCAGGGAATTACGAAAGTCATCAACTTCATCGCATCAGATACCACCAACCCGGTCAACCTGGCGATCTACGGCATGCTCGACCGGGTGCTCAGTGTATTCAACCTGGGAGCGCTGGTACGTCAGCCGTTCTGGTATACCTCCAGCGGCGGATCATGGATCAACCTGGTCGGTGCCAATGCGGCAGGCGATGTCAACATCTGGACTTCCCAACTGTCCTCCGGTTCTCTGACCGGTATGGCCGGCAGATTCATCACTCCGTATTATGTACTGAACATCTTCGCAATGCCGGGTCTGCTCTGGGGCATGTACTCCATTGAGACTGACCTCATTGAACGCAGAAGACTCCGTCTCTTCTATATCCTGGCAACACTGCTGTCACTGGTATCCGGCACCCTGTTACCGCTGGAGATCATGTTACTGCTGCTGTGCCCGCTGCTGTTTCTGTTCCATGTGGGCTGTACGGGACTGCTCTACGGCATCTTCTCAGCCATGCATGTATACCTTGGCTACAACTATACCGGCACTTCGGTACTGACCGCCCTGCCGGGAACATTGCTGGAGTATCTCAGCTACTTCAAATACTCCTCCCTGCAGCATACCCTGATCGTGATTGCCATTGTCGGCGCGGTATCATTCTTCGTCTACTTCTTTGTGACAAGACTCTACTTCCGTCATCTGGCACTGGATCTCTTCAATACCGGCGGAAAAGAACGGCTGACCAAAGGCACCATCGCAGCAGTCGGCGGAATCGAGAACGTCAAGATGACGCACTCCTCCTGCAGCCGTCTGGTTATCAGTCTGTATGATCCGACCAAGATCAACGTTGCCAAACTCAAGCAGCTCGGCTCTATCCGGGTCTATGAAACCAAGGCCGGATTTGCGATCTGCTATGGCGCATCCAGTACGATTGTCAGTATGGGCATCAGTCAGACGATGCGTGACAAGATCAGAAAGGCAAAGTGACTCTCCAGATTCATGAACCGGGTATTTTATTTCTCTGCACGCATACAAGGAATTAACGAATAAGCGGACCGGAATGTCATCGATACAGCTGCAGATTATCATGCGTTTTGAAATTTGCAGGTTTGGAAAGACAAGACAAATTGTCAGAATGATTGATATCCGCTGGCAGATTGCTGATACTCAAATGATTTGATTGCGGCCAGCCCAGCGGAGTAACACTCATTGCTTCAGGTGAAGCTGTTGATATGATATATTACCCGCAGGAGAAGGCATGCCATTATGTGGCTATGCCTGAAATATTGCGTATGAAATTCAAGAAACTGATTCCTTTTATTTTGGGCATGATTCTGTATATCATAATCCGATATATTTTCAAACTATATTGATTTGTTGGCGCTGCTGAAGCAACTCATGGAGATCCAAAGAGTTTCCGCTTGGCCTCAGGGTACGATTGACCGGTTATCTCAAAGACAATCTTGATAGTAAAATAACGCCTTGATTATGCATGATTATGTGAAATCGAGGTTTTTGATAAACCGGTTTGCTTATTTTGCGTAAAGTGATTACAATGAAGAAGTAAAAACCCGTTGAGACAGGTCAAAAGGAGACTATATGAAAGAATACATGGGTAAGGACTTCCTGCTTCAGACTGAGACCGCAAAGCATCTGTTTCATGATTATTCCGAGAATCTTCCGATTGTGGACTATCATTGCCACATTCCGCCTCAGGAAATTTATGAGGACCGCAAGTTTGAGAACATTGCCCAGGTATGGCTCGGCGGCCACCAGAAGAGAGCTGACGGCAGCGACTATTACTTCGGCGATCATTACAAGTGGCGTCTGATGCGCTGCAACGGTGTACCGGAAGAGTACATCACTGGAGATCAGCCGGACCGCGAACGGTTCCAGAAGTTTGCTGAATCACTGGAACTGGCCATCGGCAACCCGATGGTTCACTGGACCCAGCTGGAGCTGAAGAAGTACTTCGGCTATACCAAGCCGCTGACCGGCAAGACTGCCCAGGAAGTATGGGATCTCTGCAATGACAAACTGCAGAATGACCCGAACCTGACGGTAAGGGGACTGGTTGCCCAGTCCAATGTGGCCTTCATCGGAACAACGGATGATCCGGTTGATTCCCTGGAATGGCATGAGAAGATCAAGAATGATCCGAGTATCAAATATACCGTGGCTCCTTCCTACCGTCCTGACAAGGCACTGAATATTCATCAGGCAGGTTTCAGAGACTACATGAAACAGCTGTCAGAAGTATCCGGCATGAGTTTGAACTCTGCTGCAGATGTACGCAATGCACTGGAACAGCGCCTGGACTTCTTTGTCAGCCTTGGCTGTAAGGCAAGTGATCACGGCATTGAGTATATTCCGCAGACCGGCGCTGATGAAACAACGGCTTCTGCAGTCTTTGCCAAAGCCATGAAGGGCGAAGCGATCAGTGATGCAGAACGTGAAGACTGGCAGTCATGGCTGATGAAGGAACTTGGCAAGATGTATGCCGCTAAAGATGTCGTCATGCAGATCCATTACAACGCACTGCGCAATGAGAATACAAAGATGTTCAAGACCCTTGGTGCAGATACCGGCTTTGACGGCATTGACTCCCATAACAGTGTCCATGGCATCAAGGACCTGCTGGACGGTTTGACCTGCAACGGCGGCTGCCCGAAGACCATTCTCTATTCCCTGAACCCGAATGACTTTGACATGCTGGCAACGATGGCCGGCTGCTTCCAGGAAGATTCTGATGTACCATCCAGAATCCAGCTTGGCTCGGCATGGTGGTTCTGCGATACCAAAGACGGCATGGAGAACCATGCAAGAACACTGGCAAGACTCGGTGTATTCGGTGACTTTGTAGGCATGCTGACAGACAGCCGCAGCTTCCTGTCCTATACCCGTCATGAGTATTTCCGCCGCATCATCTGCAATGTTGTAGGCAACTGGGTAGAGAACGGCGAGTTCCAGAATGATGATGAAGTACTGAAGAAGATTGTTTCCGGCATCAGCTACTACAATGCCGAGAACTACTTCGGACTGAAGAAATAATTCCAACAGAGGGAGATTATTGATTTATGGATATCCGCTATTCCGTTAATCCTGAGGATTTCAAGCATTACGATACCGACCAGGTACGTAACGAATTCCTCTATACCAACCTGTATCAGAACAATCAGGTCACGGCATTCTATACCCATGTAGACCGCATGGTCACCCTGGGCTGTATGCCGGTTGATGAGACAGTCTCCATCGACAAGGGCATTGATGTCTGGAAGAACTTCGGTACGCATTACTTCCTGGAGCGCCGTGAGATCGGAATCTTCAACATCGGTAAAGAAGGAACGATTACCGTAGACGGTACGGTGTATGAACTTGCATACAAGGACTGCCTCTATATCACAAGAGGCGCAAAAGAAGTGCTCTTTGCTTCAAAGGATGCGTCAAAGCCTGCCAAGTTCTACATGGCCAGCACCCCTGCACATACCTCCTATGAGACACGTCTGTTGAAACTGGCAGATGCCAACCACCGCCCATGCGGCGATGCCGAGCACTGCAACAAGCGTACGATCAACCAGTTCATTCACCCGGATGTACTGAAGACCTGCCAGCTGTCCATGGGCCTGACAGCCCTGGATGCCGGCTCCAACTGGAACACCATGCCTGCCCATACCCATGAGCGCCGCATGGAAGTCTATACCTACTTTGAGATTCCGGAGGGACAGGCAGTCTTCCACATGATGGGCCAGGGCAATGAGACACGGCACATCGTCATGCACAACGAAGAAGCAGTCTACAGTCCTTCCTGGAGTATCCACTCCGGTGTCGGCACTTCCAACTACACCTTCATCTGGGCCATGGGCGGCGAAAACATGGAATTCGATGATATGGACAACATCAATATCACCGACATGCGCTGAATCTGATCAAACTTGAAATCTTCCTGAAACAGCATCTGTTCAGGGAGATTTTTTGTGGTTCTGGCGGAGAATGCAGGTTAGAGGCGCGAGAATTTCCAGAATTGATCAAAACGGCTTAAAATCGATTGTTTCTGTTCACTGCAGAAATTAAAATAAAGTCAGAACAATACATTCGATGCCGTTTGAATGCGGCTGCCGTGGGAGAGCGCAGTCTGTCATGATGCGTATGGACAATACGCTTTTTATGGACTGACATGCATGCCTGAACATCAGGACTCCCGGAGAGTCAGGAGTATGGAGTCGGGGATAAAGCGAACACATCTGCTTCAGAAATGCTGCACTGCAGTCATCAGTGTTTTCATGATGCTTGCATGTGTTCTTCCGGTACAGGCAGATGATACGAAAATATTGAGAGTTGCGTTCTGCCAGCTGGATGGATTCTTTGAGTATGATTCCATGGACAACCAGGTTGGCTACGGGGTAGAACTGCTGAACCGCATCAATCAGCTGACCGGTATCCGCTTTGAATATATTGACTGTGACAGCTGGGAAGAAACCAAGACCATGTTACTGGATGGGGAAGCGGATATCCGCATGCCGGCATCCATGCCTTCCGAACCTTCCACAGAACTCGGCTATACCTCTGAGTCCATCATGGAAAACTGCCGTGCGCTGATGACGCTGAGCGACCGCAGTGATCTCTACTACAAGGACTATGATCATTATTCCAACCTGAAGGTAGGCATCACTTCTGCCATGCTGAACAAGACAGATGTGCCGGATCACTTCAGCACATTGAACCTGTCCAGTGATCAGATGGTTGTCTATGATTCCTACGCAGACATCAAGGCAGCACTGTTGAATGGGGAAGTGGATGCGGTCATCTCCAGCATTATGGACCTTTCTTCAGACATGAAAGTACTGGCCAGGTTTGACTCTGTTTCCAGCTATATCTCCATGACCATTGATAATCCGAATCTGGAAGTGCTCAGCGATGCACTGGATGAGATCAAGATGGACAATCCATCGTATCTCTCTTCGCTGTATGAGAAGTACTTTCCGGAACGCAGTTCAGAGCCGCTGACCAGACAGGAGGCTGCCTATGTCGCATCCTCAGGCACCATTACCGTCGGCAACCTGCCAAACACGTTCCCATTCTCCAGTGCCGGATCAGACGGATCATTGACCGGCATCAGTGAAGACTTCACGGACTGGATTTCCAGCTATACCGGGCTGAAGTTTGAAAAGGTGGCCCTGGCAGCCAGTGAGAAGCCGATCGATGCAGTGAAGAACGGCGAGGTCCAGATGGCCGCCGGTGTACTGTCAACGACGCAGTTTCGGGCAGACAGTGACATCCTGCTGTCTGATACCTTTGATACCTCCAGTGTATCCATCGTCAAGAAGAAAGATGAGGACTATGATCCGAGTGCGGTGCAGACCGTGGCAGTCAAGTCCAGCTTCCAGGGCGTACAGGATTATCTGGCGGCCAATGATCCGCAGTTTACCGTGCTGCAGTTTGACACAGATGCCGAATGCCTGGATGCACTGCTGAACGGCACGGCAGATATCGTGCTGCAGAACGAATATGTCATGAACTACCTGCTGCGCAAGCCGAAGTATGAAAACCTGGAGATGTTACCGACAAAGTTCATGGATGAGGAAAGCTGCTTTGCCGTGAGCAATACTTCAGACAACACGCTTTTGATCTCCGTCATCAACAAGGCCATTGCGGCAATGCCCCGGGAAGAGAAAGATTCCATCATCCTGGCCAATACCACAGCCAAGCCGTATGTCTATACAGTCTCTGATCTGCTCTACAAGTTCCGTCTTCCTCTGACGGTGATCTGTATCCTGCTGGTGCTTCTGATTACGCTGATGGTGATCAACAGTGCCAACAAGCGCCGCAGTATGAAACAGATGAAACAGAAGAACCGCCAGCTTGCCATGGCATGGAATAAGTCAGAAGTGGCCAATCAGGCAAAGTCAGAATTTCTGACCCGCATGAGCCATGAGATCCGTACGCCGATGAATGCGATCATCGGAATCACTTCCCTGGCCCGTGATCATACAGATGATCCGGTGCAGATCAATGAAGATCTTGACCGGGTCGCACTCTCCAGCAAAATGCTGATGGGAATTATCAATGATGTGCTGGATATGTCTTCCATTGAATCCGGCAAGATGAAGATTGCCAGTGCCCCGTTCAGCCTGCGGGAACTGCTGCAGTCCATTACTGCGGTATACCGTACCCAGTGTGAAGAAAAGGGACTGGTCTTTGAATGCCGGATCGTCAATCCGACAGATGAAGAACTGGAAGGCGATGTACTGAGAATCAACCAGATCCTCATGAACCTGCTGTCCAATGCGGTGAAGTTTACCGAGACCGGAAGTGTGGTGCTGAGAATCCGCCAGGATACGGTCGATGCCCAGCGCATGAAACTGGTCATGACGGTGCAGGATACCGGCTGCGGGATGTCCGAAGACATGCGCAGCAGAATGTTCAAACCGTTTGAACAGGAGACAGCTGAAACAGCCCAGAAACACGGCGGCAGCGGTCTGGGACTCTCCATTGTCAGCGGCCTGACTTCCCGGATGAACGGTACCGTGGAGTGCACCAGCCGGAAGGGATCAGGCACCACGTTTACAGTGACGATTCCATTTATGAGACTGGAGGCCAATACACAGAAGCTGGATCAGCCGGCTGGCCTGCTGGTGATCAGCGATGATACAGAAGAAACAGCGTATCTGCAGGCACTCGCAAAGAAACTGCAGATTCCATTCCTGTCTACGGTATGCAGTCAGTCTGCCCAGGCAGTTACCACCTGGGAGTTTGGCTATGTACTGGTGGACTGCAATGGGCTCTGCGGCTTTGAACACTGCTCGGTTGTGGGTGATCTGCGCAAACAGGGCCTGAAACGCGGACCGATCATTGCCGTTTCCTGCTATGATGAATCTGAGATCCGCCGCCGCACCCTGTCAAACAAAGCGGATTTCTATCTCTGTAAGCCATTATTCCAGTCGGATCTGTTGAACCTCTACCATGGAACAGTGCAGGATAAGCCTTATGTTGAGGCAGCGCATTACGACTTTACCGGTAAGAAAGTACTGCTGGCAGAAGACAATGAGATCAATCAGGTCGTTGCCAGGGGCATGCTGGACAAGGTACATGTACAGTACGTTACAGCAGAAGACGGAAGAGAAGCCGTGCAGCTGTATATGAAGGCTCCGGCAGGTACGTATGATGCGGTACTGATGGATATCCTGATGCCCAACATGGATGGCTATGAAGCAGCCCGCAGGATCCGCGGCAGCGGCAGAAGCGATGCGGCAGGGATACCGATCATTGCCATGACAGCGAATGTATTTGAAGAAGATATGCTCAGGGAAAAACAGTGCGGCATGAATGCCCATGTTGCCAAGCCGATTGAACCGGATGTACTGTTCAAGACACTGGCAGACATCTTTAACCCTGATATAGAACAGGTGGACAAGCGTGGATAAACCTTCAGACAAGAGACTGACCATACTGGTCGTCGATGATTCAGAAATCAACCGTGCCCTTCTCAGCACAATTTTCAGCGATGACTATCGGGTGGAAGAAGCAGCAGACGGTGTGGAAGCACTGGAAAAACTGCGGAGCCTTGGCCGGGTAGCGGCAGTGATCCTGGACCTGATGATGCCAAAGCTGGATGGCTATGGCGTCCTGAAGGAAATGAACGCAGATCCCAAACTGAAACTGATTCCGTCGGTTGTCGTCACCGGATCAAATGATCTGGACTCGCAGCTGAAGGCACTGGATGCCGGTGCGGTTGATGTCATTGTCAAACCGTTCAATTCCCTGATCGTGCTGCACCGTGTGCGCAACGTTGTACAGCGCAGTATCGCAGCCGAAGAAGCAGAGCACAGTAAGCTGCTCGAACAGCGTCTGCAGCAGTCAGAGACAGATTCCAAGACCGGCATTTACAACAAGCAGGCATTCTGCACCAGAACCTCGGAGATGCTGATGCAGAACCCGGATACCCCGTATTCCCTTCTGATCTGGGACATTGGCCGTTTCAAGATGTTCAATGACCGTTATGGAACTGCGGCAGGCGACCGGTATCTGAGATCCGTCGGCCGTGATTACCAGAAGAATGCCGGCCCGGATATGAGCTACGGAAGAATTGAGTCAGACCACTTTGCCATCTGTATGCCAACGCAGCTGATGGAAGAGGAAAAGGTCGCTGACAAGATTCTGGGTATTTCCAATTATAAGTTTGAAGGATTCGATCTGATCAGCCGTGTCGGTATCTACCAGGTGGAAGATCATGCCATGGATATTGTACTGATGCTGGACAGGGCAATGCTGGCGCTGCAGTCCGTCAAGGGAAACTACGACAAACGGGTCGGCGTCTATGATGAATCGATGCGCCGGAAACTGGTGGAAGAACAGGAAATCATCAGTGACATGGATGCGGCGCTCCGCCTGCATCAGTTTGTTGTATATCTGCAGCCGCAGTGTGACTACATGCAGAAAACCCTGCATGGTGCAGAGGCACTGGTGCGCTGGGTCCATCCGACCAAGGGCGTCATCATGCCAGATCATTTCATTCCGGTCTTTGAACGCAATGGATTCATCACCAAGATGGATGCCTATATCTGGGAAGCAGTATGCAAACTGCAGCGGAAGTGGCTGGATCAGGGCCTTAAGGCAGTGCCGATCTCCGTCAATATTTCAAGACGTGACATCAGCACCTTGCAGGTAGCGGAAATCTTTACAGAACTGACTGACAAATATCATCTGAAGCGGGATCTGATCCGCTGTGAAGTAACGGAATCTGCCTACATCCAGGATCATGACCTGCTGGTCAAGACCGTCAAAGAACTGCAGCAGGCCGGCTTCTCGGTCGAGATGGATGACTTCGGATCCGGGTATTCTTCATTGAACTTTTTGAAAGATGTCCCGGTTGACATGCTCAAACTGGATATGAAGTTTCTGGCCGGCAGTGAGAATGAAAACAGGTCTGGCAGTATCCTGACGTCGGTCATCCGCATGGCCAACTGGATCCAGCTTCCGGTCATTGCCGAGGGAGTTGAGACAAGACAGCAGGCAGATTATTTGAAGAGTGTCGGCTGTGCCTACATCCAGGGCTATTTCTATGCAAAGCCAATGCCGGTCAAAGAATTCGAAAAGTTCTTGAAGGGCGTACCGGCGGAGAAGAAATATACCGGTGACTACTATGCCGGGATCAAGGGTGCAGAAGATTATCTGTCCGCATCCACCCAGGCAACAATGCTGTTCAACAGCTTTGTCGGCGGAGCAGCGATCATTGAGTTTGACGGCCTGCATGTGGAAGCACTGCGGCTGAATGAGAAGTTCTACGAAGAACTCGGCACTTCTCCAAAAGACTATGGAACAAGACGCCTGAAGATCCTGGAACGCTTTGATGAACAGTCACAGATCAAATACATCGCGGCCGTGCGTGAGGCGATCCGCACCAATCAGGAGTCTACCTGCATTGCCTGCTCCAAACCGCTCACTGAAAACGGAATGCCGATCTATACCAGAAACAGTTTCCGTTTCCTTGTCGGCAATGCCGGCAGATATATCCTCTATCTTTCGGTGCAGAATATCACCGAGTTCATGAGTCTTCTGAACCGCAATACAGAATTGAAGGATCAGCTGTCCGCCATCATGAACAGTGTACCGGGCGGCATCCAGAACTTTGAGGTCAGCGGCGATCATATCCGCATGACTTATTTCAACGACACCATGCCGGCCATGTTCGGCTATACAAGAGAAGAATATGAACAGGCATTTGGAAATGACTTCCGTGCTGCTTTGAATGTGGAAGATGCCGCCAAGCTGAGTGAACTGTTTGCCTCACTGGACCGTCTTGCCAGCGGAAAGCCGATTGAACTGCGGCATATCCTGCAGAACGGTTCCTGGAAGTGGATCCGCATGCGCACCACGGTATTGCGCCGTGATCAGAACAGCGTCCTGGTGACTGCCGCAACAGAAGACATTGATGACTGGGTCAGAAAGAATATCCTGACCAGAAGACAGGCAGATGAACTGGAGCACCAGCGGATATCCCTGCAGATGCTGTATGACACGATGCCGTGCGGCATCATGCTGTTCAGCGGTGAACCGGATCAGCCGGAACAGCGGCTTGGCTTCAACGATATGGTCTGGAAACTGTACGGCTATGATTCCCGGGAACAGTATCTTGAAGCAGTGCGTTCTTCAAGTGCAGAAGACTCCATCTATCCGGATGATCTTCCGCAGATGCAGAAGACGGTCCAGATGGCCATCAGAACCGGTCAGCCGCAGGAGTTCGAGCACCGGATTGTAAAGCGGGATGGCAGTATCCGCTGGCTGCGTTCAGTCATCCAGAATGTCAAATATTCGGACGGCTCCCGGATTACCCAGGTACTGATGATGGACATCTCCGAGCATAAGAGTGAAAGTGCAGAGAAACTGATCGCTGCACTGTTCAAAGCCTATGACCGGGTTTATGAAGTGGATACCGCAGATTCCACTGCAACACTGCGGATGGCATCACTGGACAGTTCCAACCGGGCAAACGGTACGGTTGCGCCGCTGCAGCAGCACATTGACTCGTTTATCCATCATGAACTGGCGCCCGAAGACCGGCGGAGATTCAGACAGTTTATCCATCATGCGGCCTCGGCAGACTCGACACATTCACGCATTGAATACCGCACCTACAGCGATGCCGATGGCTACAAGTGGTACGCTGCAGAGATCCTGAGAACCGGCAGTGATTCCTATCTGCTCTGTTCCAAGAACATCACCAAACGCAAGCATGCCCAGGAACAGGAAATTGAACAGCAGGTACAGGCAGCGACCGTCAATACCCTTCTGAAAGAGGAAGAGATGATCCGGCTGTTTGTCGAAGCGACCGGGATGATCTGGTTTGACTATGACCCGCATTCCGATACCCTGCATGCCCGCTACCGCGGCAGCGACCGCAAGGCCGGCGACCGGGTGGCTGATCATTTCATGTCGGCAATCATGGAGAATGACTGGATCAGTGCAGCAGACCGTGAATACAATGCAAGCGTACTGAAAGAAGTACTGGCCTCCCCGCGCACAGAAGTGCTGGAGTGCCATTACAATGCGTTTGGCAATGGCTATATCCGCTGTCAGATCCAGATGACATCGCTGGGGGATGAAGCAGGCAATGTGGTGCGTGTTGTCGGTATCATGAAAACGGCCGAGAAGAAGACAGATGATCATCTGCTTGGCAGACTGTATGAAATCACCGGAGTGGACTACAGCAGCCTGACGTTCCAGAAACAGCTGGTCAGTGACACTCTTGATATCCTGAACAATGCGGCAGATACCACCATGGCTGCCAATTCCGTACTGGCAAGTGTCGGCGAGCGCTTTGGCCTGAGCAGGACGTACCTCTTTGAGGAAAACCCGCAGGCAACGGCAATCAATACCGCTTATGAATGGTCCGTAGAGGGAGTCCGGCGCCGTACGGCACTGGAGTCCATGGAACACCTGCCGGAAATCAGGAAGAGTCTGATCCGGGCAATGGATGATCATAATGACATGCTTGCATATTCAGATGTCAATGACATGCCGGAATGGATGAAGCCGCTGGCAATAGAGGCGGACGTAAAGGCGACGGCAATCTATGCAGTGCGTCAGAACGGTATCTTCCGCGGCTATGCCGGGTTTGATATCTGCCATGATGCAGAGTGGACTGCCGCAAGGCTGAACACCCTGCGGATCCTGGTCAGGGTCATGGCGGAGTTCCTGCAGGCCAATCACACCCATAAAGAAGCAGAGCTGCCGAAGGAAGTACGGCAGGCAGTGGAATCCAGCAAGGCGTATGTCTATATCCTGGATCCGGATACCTGCGAAGTGCTGTATGCCAATGATGCACTGACGTCAGAGATCGGCAAACCGATGAAGGGCATGCCGTGTTACAGATCCATGATGAATGAATCTTCCATGTGCAAGGTGTGTCCGATGCGCATGCTGAAGACTGCCGGAGCGCCGGTGCCTGTTGAACTGAGCAGGGATGGAAAGAAGTATGTCATGCAGGCAGCGCCGTTCCTCTGGTATGGCCGCAAGGCAGTGCTGGTATCCGGATCTTCGGAAAGCACCTTCATGCAGTCGCCGGAAACAGTGCGTGAGACGGAACTCAACAACATGCTGAACCGCTATGTCTTTACGCTGTCCATCATGTATGACCAGATTGTGGAACTGGATTACACCAACGATACCTACCGGGTGCTGGTAGACAAGAACCATAAAGATCTCACTCACATTGCCCATGCCGGATTCCTGCAGACATTTGAAGCGTGGTCCCATGAACATCTCAAAGAAGAAGACCGGACCAGGTTTGATGAATTTCTGAACTTCCGCAAGGTCAGGGAATCATTCCGGCTCGGTAAGATGCCGGAAGTCAGTGCCTGGGTCAAGATGGATGGCGAAGAAGACTGCTATGCCGTCAGTGTCCTGCTGCAGCTCAATGCCGGCAGATACCTGTGCTGCACCCGTGATATGACAGAGTCTGTCCAGAATTCGGAAATGAAAGAACAGCTGCATATCCTGAAGGCAAAATCAGAACTGCAGGATCTGTACCGCACCCTCGTGGACGAGACCAGAGCCTCGGTGGTCGAATACAGCCATGCGGATGATCAGTATGTCTGCACCTCAGGATTCCAGCGCTATGCACTGAAGACAGAAGATCTTCCGAACCTGCTGCCAAAGTGCGGCAGTGACAAAGACAGCAGGTCAACCGGTGCGCTGCTGCGGCTGAAGATGAAAGACGGCTCCAACCGGTGGACCAGGGTTTCTGCCACCCGCCTTTATGATGCACAGGGACAGCTGACCAGAACGATCGGGGTATTCCAGGATGTGGATGCCGAGATGAACAGCAGGATGGAACTGGAAAAGATCCGCGACCGTATGCAGCACATTGTCTCAGCACTTCCGACCGGTGTCGGTATTTATGAAATCGACGATAACAAGGCATATCCGGTATACTCCAGCGACAGGGTCTGTGAGATCTTCGGCTGCTCCAGGGAAGAAATGGATATGACCATTGCCAACGGCCAGGAACAGAAGTTCAAGCCTGTCCACAGTGTCTCCAAGGAACAGATCGACCAGCTGCGGTCAGGTGCGCCGGTGGTATTCCAGAAGCTGCGCATGCACCGGGCAAACGGTACGGGATTCTGGCTGCGGGTATTCTGCTCCATGTCCAGCGGAACAGACGGACGTCTGTACTGCTACGCAATTATGGAAGATATCACAGAAGAAGTGGAAAACAGTCAGACTGTCATGTGGCAGTCAGAAGAATACCGCATGCTCAGTGAAGCATCCGATACCATCATGTTTGACTATGTACCGCAGACAGATATCATGCGGATTCACATGCCGGATCACAGCGGGCTGAAACAGGACCGTGAGATCTCCCATACCAACTACCTGAAGAATCTGCTCTATGCGGCCTATATCGGTGAAGAAGAACGGCCGATCCTGAGGGAAGCACTGACCAATGCGCTGCAGAGTGCATCCAGTGCGACAGTGGATTTCAGGGCGATCTATGATGAGACGGGAGAACGCTGGTACCGGGCAAAGTTTGCCAGCCTGGCAGATGAAGAAGGCCGGGTATTCCGGGTCGTCGGCAGACTGGAAGATATCAATGACATCATCCTCAAGCAGGAAGCACTCCGCACGGAAGCGGAGATGGACCAGCTGACCGGGCTGTATAACAAGAACTGCGGAACACTGAAGATCCAGAAGGCTATCCGTGAACGGAAACAGGGTCAGCTTGATGCGATCATGTTCATGGACATGGATGACTTCAAGGAGATCAATGACAGCTGCGGGCACTTTGAAGCAGATAAACTGCTGAAGAAGTTCGGCGCACTGCTGACAAAGACATTCCGCAAAGGCGATATCATCATGCGCTTTGGCGGGGATGAGTTCGCAGTCTATCTGATTGATGTGGGATCCATGGAAACTGCCGAGCACAAGGCAGAGCTGATCCTGCAGGAAGCGGAAAAGATCAAAACCGGGAAGATCGGCCAGCTTCGGGTATCCATTGGCATCGCAGCCGTCAGGACCAAAGCGTCCACGTATGAAAAGGCGCTCAGTCATGCGGATTCTGCCATGTACCAGGCAAAACGGACCGGAAAGTCGAAATACTGCGTCTACAGCACGGCAAGAACGAAGAAAGAGCAGTGAAAACGCCCATTCTGACGCTTGAAATGCATTGACGCAGGGCTGCAACTGTACTAAAATAATCAAGCACGCGCTTTTGTGTGCATTCATGCGTGGGAGGATGAGCAATTCATCCGCTAACCACTGCATGTGGGCTATATCAATAAGGAGGTAAGCCACATGGCAAAGAAAGTTGCAAAGATCTGCAAGCTTCAGTTTGCTGCAGGAGGAGCGAAACCGGGACCGGCTCTCGCATCTGCCGGCATTAACATGCCGAAATTCTGCACCGAGTTCAACGACAAGACAAAGGACCGCAAGGGTGATATCGTCCCTGTCATCATCACAGCTTATGAGGACAAGACATTCGATTTCATCATCAAGACCACACCGGCTGCTGTACTTCTGAAGAAGGCAGCAGGCATCGAAAAGGCTTCCGGAACACCGAAGACCGTCAAGGCAGGCAAGATCACCAAGGCTCAGCTGGAAGAGATCGC
>JAKVJO010000027.1 GCA_022486935.1 Solobacterium sp.
AAAACAAATGACAGGACCCCGGAATGACTCAATCCAGAGCACTGTCATCTGTTTTACTCTACTGCCTCTCTACTGTCAGGAATCTGTCCTTGACTTTGGGACCACTTCATACTGGGTTGCCTCTGTCGTTGAAAAGAAGATCGGTCTGTTCAGCGGTACAGATATCAGCGGTGCTGTACTGGTCAATGCCATTACCGGTGAGACACAGTACTACGATACTGATTCCATTCCGACCTGGGTTGACCGTGTATACTCTGCCGATCTGCTGGTTGAACAGTACAACTACTACGGCAGCTATCACAACGGATTCTGGAACAGCATCTTCGGTCAGTCTGACTGCACAACGACAACAACCGGATATAACTTCATCGCTCAGGATGATGACGTCTGGATGTATACCGGTATCACATCAGTAACCGGTGACCGTGGCAATATCGGCTTCATTCTGGTCAACCAGAGAACCAAGGAAGCGAGGTATTACTCCTGCGCGGGGGCGGAAGAGTACTCGGCGATGGACAGTGCGAAAGGCGCGGTCCAGCAATACAGCTATAGTGCGACCTTCCCGTTGCTGCTGAATATATCAGATCAACCAACGTACTTTATGGCCTTGAAGGATGATGCTGGCCTGGTAAAGATGTACGCCATGGTCAATGTGCAGCAATATCAGATTGTATCAACTGGATACTCGGTGGCGGAGTGTCAGCAGAATTACCACTCGGCATTGTTGGAGAACAACATTATTTCCGATGAAGTCGATACGGTACAGGATACATCGCAGGATATCACCATAACCGGAGTCATCAGCGAGATACGATCGGCAAGCATCGATGGAAATACGGTCTACTATCTGAAACTGCAGGATGACGACACGTACTATACGATCAGCGCAAAAGATGATCAGAATGCGGTAATCCTGAATGTTGGAAATACCATAACATTCACCTGTTCTTCAGAAAAGAATGCTATGATTGCAATCAAATCAATGAAGATTGAAGGTTAACGAAAGGAGAAGGAACATGCTCAAACTGACTGGCGTATGCAGAGATGAATCAATTCATGGCTGTTGTGTGCATGTTCTTTCTGATATCAGTCTGGACTTCAAACGATATGGGCTGGCAATGATCACGGGGCCTTCCGGATGCGGAAGTGCTGAACTGATTGATGTGATTGCCCATGAAGCAGGATTCACTGGAACAATCGCTGTCGGCGAAGGGACAAACATGAATGAATCAGATGATCATTCATGCATTGTCAAAGTAAAACCGCTGACGAGCGGATTGAGCGTCAGTGAAGAAATGATGGCGGTGCTCAGTCTTGCGGGATTCGACCGGAAAGAATGTACAGAACGGATTCACGATGTACTGATCCGGCTGAATCTTCAGCAGCTGGCTGACTGCCGTACGGATACACTGACACTGCTGCAGAGAATGCAGGTGTCAATCGCTTCGGCGCTGAGCAGGGATCCCTGGATCCTCTTATGTGCACAGCCGACAGAGTCGCTTGATGAAGAAGACAGCCGCGAAGTCATGAAAATGCTGAAACGCATTTCCCGGTCCCGGCTGGTGATTGCCGCAAGCGATCACATGGATCTTGCACTGCAGTATGCTGACCGGATTATCTCCATGCGCTATGGACATGTGGAACACGATTCACAGCCCGGACGTCTGAATACCGTCAGTAATGCCGGTGCTCAGCCGGAATGCGGCGCAACCCGGCGGTCATGGCTGCCAGTCAGACTGTTTGCAAAACTGGCACTGATCCAGATCAGACGGGAGTGGCGGCAGATACTGTCTGCCATCCTGATTGAAACGCTCTTCATGACGGCACTGCTTGAAATGAACGAATTGAATATTGTCGGTGCTGTGCTGCTGGCGTGCGGACTGGTGGTACTGACGTGGCAGATAGAACGGATGATTCATCCGAACCTGCCGCTGCAGCTGCCATTGATCATCACGCTGCTCATGACGGCCATCAATACGGCACTGATCGGTGCGGCTGCCGGAGTACTGTCAGCGGCACTATGTCATGCATTGTACCCGCCTCTGGGTGTACCATATATTTCATCACTGCTGATTGGCATGGTTTCAGCAATCTCAGCAGGTATGATAGCGGCTGTCTGCAGAATCAATCAGGGCCGCGGCGAATTGCAGATGCCGGGAATCTTGAGTCACGCGGTCTCTGCTCAGAGGGAAGAAGGTAAAACACTATGAATGATCCGTACAGTGTATTAGGTTTATCCAGCAATGCTTCGATGGATGAAGTCAAAGCCGCATATCGCAAACTGGCCAAGCGCTATCATCCGGATCTGAATCCGGGCAATGAAGCAGCAGCCAAAAAGATGAATGAAATCAATGCCGCATATGAACAGATCAAGAGCGGCGGCAGTACCAATACTGCCTATGGATATGGAGAGCAGTCTGGTTATACCGGTCAGTCTTCTTATCAGAATCCTTACGGACAGCGTCAGTCATCAGGCTATGAAGACTTTGATCCGTTTGGCTGGGCAGGATTCGGTGCAGGTGCCGGCGGCAATTCCAACAGCAATAGCGGATATGGCGCAGGCTATCGGCCGGTGACAGTATCAAGGCTGATCCTGAATGCATTCCTGTTTCTGATTATCATCAATCTGTTTTCTTCCTGCCTGTTCGGCGGCAGCAGCAGTTCACGCAATAACTATTCCAACTATTACGGCTACGGATATGGCAATGGCTACGGCAACGGCTACTACAGCGAGCAGTATCCAAACAGCGGTACCACTGACGGCAGCGGAACGACAGATGGAAGCACAACCGACGGCAGCGGCACAACCGATGGAAGCACGACTGACGGCAGTACCACGGATGGCTCTTCACAGAGTCAGATCTTCCCTGGCAACGGTGCCGAAAGTAAGAACTCATAACACTAAGGAGATTACTGAATGTCAAAAATCATTGGCATCGATCTTGGCACCACCAATTCATGCGTTGCTGTATTTGAAGGCAGCGAACGTATCATCATTCCAAACGGCCAGGGCGGCAGGACAACACCGTCTGTCGTTGCATTCACCAAAGACGGTCAGCGTCTGGTAGGCGATACGGCCAAGCGTCAGGCAGTCACCAACCCGGACCGGACAATCAGTTCCATTAAACGTGATATGGGATCTGACCGGAAGATCAGGATTGATGGAAAGAACTATACCCCGCAGGAAATTTCTGCGATGATCCTGCATCAGCTGAAGGAAGACGCAGAGCGTTATCTTGGCGAGCCGGTAACGGAAGCAGTCATTACGGTTCCCGCCTACTTCACCGATGCCCAGCGTCAGGCAACCAAAGATGCCGGTACCATCGCCGGACTCAATGTACAGCGGATTATCAATGAGCCGACTTCTGCAGCACTTGCCTATGGGGTTGATAAGGAACAGGCGCAGCATATCATGGTCTATGACCTTGGCGGCGGCACCTTCGATGTATCGATTCTGGATATCAACCAGGGTGTCATTGAAGTTATGGCAACCTCCGGCAATAACCGTCTGGGCGGCGATGACTTTGACCAGTGCATCGTTGACTGGATGCTGAAAGAATTCAAGCACCAGAATCACATTGACCTGAAGAAAGATCTGATGGCCATGCAACGGCTGAAGGAAGCGGCAGAGAAAGCAAAGATCGATCTGTCGAGCAGCCAGTCGGCTGAGATCAGTCTGCCTTATATCGTCAATGCTAAGAATGGTGCATACAATCTTGAAATGACACTGACCCGGGCAATGTTCAATGACATGACAGCGCACCTGGTTCAGGCAACGATGGGTCCGGTTCAGCAGGCAGTCAAAGATTCCGGCCTGAATGTTTCCGAGATCAACAAAGTACTGATGGTCGGCGGTTCCAGCCGGATTCCGGCAGTCTTTGATGCAGTAAAGAATTATGTGGGCAAAGAACCATTCCGCGGCATCAACCCGGATGAGTGCGTTGCCATGGGTGCCTGCCTGCAGGGCGGCGTTCTGGCTGGCTCTGTACGCGGCCTGCTGTTACTGGATGTTACCCCGCTGTCCCTTGGTATTGAGACAGTCGGCGGTGTCTGCACCCGTCTGATTGAACGCAACACCACACTGCCGATTACCAAGAGCCAGATCTTCTCGACGGCAGCCAACTTCCAGACCTCTGTTGTGATCAATGTACTGCAGGGCGAACGGCAGATGGCTTCCCAGAACAAGAGCCTCGGGAAATTCACACTTGGCGGGATCCGCAGGGCAATGCGCGGCGTTCCGCAGATTGAAGTCACCTTTACGATTGATGCCAACGGCATTGTCAATGTATCGGCCAAGGATCTCGGCACCGGCAGAAGTCAGGAGATCACCATCTCCGGTTCAGGCAATATGAGCCAGGAAGATATCGACCGTGCGATCCGCGATGCCCAGCAGTACGCTGCCCAGGATGAGCAGATCCGCAAGGATGCCGATGTCAAACAGCGTCTGGAGAAACTGCTGTATCAGGCAGACAACATCCGCAAGGAGTTCCCGAAGGAACGCCGCGGTGAACTGGACGATGCAGTCAAGACCGGCAAACATGCACTGAAACATAAGAATGCACAGGAAATGACACAGGCAGCCGACCGGCTGGAGGGAATTATCAACAGCCAGAGTGCTGCAGCATAAGTACATCCCAAAGAAACTGGAGCAGATCCGGTTTCTTTTTTAAATTGCAGTAAAAAAAGGACCTGCAGGGATTCCTGCAGATCCTGGTATGACTCAATTACTTCTTCGGAAATCCGAATCCGATGACGTCGCCGTTCTTCATGCCGATATTGTTGAACTCTTTGGACATGGCGATAAAGTCGGAAGCTTCATAGTACTGGATCTGTTTCCAGTCCTTCTCAAGGCCGTTGGCATAGAGGAAGTCTTCGACACCGGTCTGGATGGTAGACTCACCGATGGTGTAGACGCTCGGGGAATTGTCATCGAGCCAGTTCCAGCCATCCATGATGCCCATGTTCTCCGGCAGCGGCTGTTTGTAGAGGAACAGCAGATACTCATAGCCGGAACGTCCATTGTAGAAGAAGGTATGACCGAGATACCGTTCTCCCTTGTCGTTCTGATAGATCAATACGATTCTCTGGAATGCTTCTAAATTGTCTTCGAATTTGACTGCTTTTACCATATTGGATAATACCTCCGTTTTTCATTATAGCTGATTTCAATAGCCCTGCATGACTTTCTCAACGAAATCCGTGTGATAAAATAATGTGGATGGATACTGAAGAATCAAACGAAAGAGTACTGGAACTGCTGGTCAGATTCCTGAATGAATCCAGCACTTCGATCACAGAAGAAATGATGGATGACTACTGCCGTGATCTGCCGTTTGGCCGTGAGCAGGCATACCGCTACCTGATGGCCGCATCCATGAATCTGGATATGGAAGGTACAGACCGAGAACTGTTTCACGCATACTTTCCAGAGATGGTGCACCGGCTGGATGCCGCTGAGTATGAACAGAATCCATACCTCAGGACTGTTCATCTGTCCAGATTCCATAAAAAAGAATGGCAGTTTGCCCCGCAGTCGTATCAGCCATATGAAGCATTCGTCATGGATGACTTCCAATACAGGACAGATGGCAGGGCGATACCCCAGATCGGTTTCTTTGAAACATCTTATTCCTTTCCCTGTGTCAGACAGAATGGCCAGGAGTGGATGACCATTACACCAAACGAGATCAACACCATGAAGCAGCCGGTTGAACAGGCCTGTGGCAATGTATTGACGTACGGACTTGGACTTGGCTACTTTGCCTTCATGTGTTCAGAGAAAGACAGTGTTTCATCAATCACAGTGATTG
Organism: Solobacterium sp.; assembly: GCA_022486935.1. Lineage (GTDB taxonomy): Bacteria > Bacillota_I > Bacilli_A > Erysipelotrichales > Erysipelotrichaceae > Bulleidia. Next base: position 5,811 of record JAKVJO010000027.1, read on the forward strand.
AGAAAGATCAGACCGTCATTGATCTGTTTGAGCGGCATATCCTGCCGCAGTTTCCCAACCGGCATAAAATCCGGATCATCTGCGAAGACGCGTTTGAATATGCAGCACAGTGCAGAGAGAACTATGATCTGACGTTTGTGGATCTCTGGCATGATGCCGGAGATGGCATCAAACTGTATCAGAAATTCAAGCCGCTGGAACATGGGCTGACTGAGTACTGGATTTATGACACGATGAAGTATTATCTGGAAAGAGAATAAACAGATGGAATACAGAGAAGCGAAACCGGAAGATCTTCCAATCCTGAATCAGATGTATCTGGAGGTGATCCAGTACATGCAGGAAACAGGAAACGGCATATGGGATGAAGTTTATCCGATATGCATGTTCGGGGAAGATATTCAAAACCACAGGATGTATGCAGTGACAGACCGCGGCAGGATTGTGGCAGCCTTTGCATTGTCAGATCATCATGATGGCCAGTCGGCTGTTATGTGGAAGGATCCGGAACAGACTGCAGTCTACCTGGAACGGCTGGCAGTGAATGTACATGAGATGAAAAACGGAATCGGCACTGCTGCAATCAGCTGTGCAGCCAAAGCTGCGAAACAGTGCGGAGCAGAAACGCTGCGCCTGTTTGTGGTGGAAGACAATCAGCCGGCAGTCAGGCTGTACCGGAAGACCGGCTTTCAGCAGGCTGAAGGATCCTTTGACGAAGTGATTGATGAGACCACAACACTGCACGAACTGGGTTTTGAAAAGAACCTGTTGGATTGACAGAACGGGTGCGTTCGGCGCCATTTAAGTGCTTTATAAGTCAAAAGCTGTGATTGATACTCATTCCATGTAGTTTCAATGCTAAAATTTCTTCAGAAAACTGAGGATGTTGATCATGAATCATATTCTGATTAAGATGGGAGTTTCTCTGTCGGTTCTATTGGGGTTGGGCAGTCCTTTTACTGTGCTTGCCGGGGAAACAACGGCTGCTTCGCCAACGCCGACTGCTGAAACCGCACGGACGGTCAAAGTGGCATTCCCGTACGAAAGCGGCATGAGTGAAGTGGATGCCAACGGCAATTATGCCGGCTATACCTATGACTATCTTTCCAGGGTATCTGAGCGTACCGGCTGGAATCTGGAATATGTGACTTATAATGGCAGCTCGCTGGATGAAGGAATCATGAGTGCCATGACAGCAGTCATGAACGGCGAGGCTGATCTGATTGGGCCGATCCTGAAGAATAATTCTACAGAACAGCTGTTTGACTTTCCGGAGAAGAGTTACGGCACAGTATATACAACACTCTGTGCAAAGGATGACGGAAGAGTGCTGGAAAGCAACTTCAAGGAATTTGAGCCGCTGAAGATTGCCTTGATCAGAAATGCGACGAGCAGGAATTCAGAAGTGACCACCTTCCTGGATAATGAAGGGGTTCAGTACGAAATCACGTACTGCGATACAACGGAAGAACAGCAGTCACTGCTGGCAGACGGGACAGTGGATGCGGTATCCGGTCTGACCCTGAGCTACTTCACCGATACGGTACAGGTGGCGGAGTTTTCGCCGCGGCCGTATTACTTTGTGACGACGAAAGGAAAGAACGCAGATCTGCTTTCAGAACTGGATGATGCGATCACCAATATCAATTACACGGAACCGCATCTTCAGCACCAGCTGAATCAGGAGTACTTCAGCGATGTCTCCGGCAGTGTGAATGTCAATGACAGGCAGAAACAGGTGCTGCAGGATATGGGCACCCTGAATGTCATTGCAGTACGCGGCAATGCGCCATATTCCTATGAAGACTCAGACGGCAATGCGGCCGGTATGCTGGTATCACTGCTGAATGACTTTGCGGACCAGGTGGGTGTATCAATTGACTATACCTTCTGTGATACGGTGGATGATCTGACTTTCATTCTGGCAAGCACGGATCAATATGAACTGGTGCTGGATATGCCTTCTTCATTCAAGTACTGTTCCGAGAACGGTCTGATTCAGTCGGAGACCATTACAGATACACCGGTATCCTATTTTTCCCTGACAGCCAGCAGCGGCAGTACGGAGAACCAGACTGCTGCAGTATATGCAGGTCTGATAGATGAAATTGATGAGAGCCAGTATAAGAACGTCATTGTATGCAATACCACACAGGAGTGCATCAAGGCAGTACAGTCCAAAGAGGCAGACATCGGCATCGGCAACCGGGTTGTCGTTGACTACTACCTGTATGACTGCGATGTGACCATGTTCCAGACAACGTCCATCGGTCTCAGCCAGAGCATCTGTATCGGTGTAAACAAGAATGCGGATATTGAACTGAATGCGCTTTTGAACAAGTATATCTATTCGCTGGATGACACTGCCAAGACCAGCTATCTGAGAACAGCTGAAGTGCATGAATCTACAAATGCATTGGGCCGCTACCTGAATAAGCATCCGGAAATTATCTGGATGACCGTGACAATCCTGGCACTGATGATGCTCATTATTGTGCTGACCTCCAGATATTCCGCAAGGCTGAAGAAACAGAATGAAGAACTGGTCAAGGCCAACGCATCCAAGACAGACTTCCTTTCCAGCATGTCACATGATATCCGGACGCCGATGAATGCCATTATCGGCTTTACCGGCATGGCGCTGGAAAAGGAAAAGGATAATCCGGAAGTGAGCGAAGATCTGAAACACATTGATTCTTCCTCCCGCTTCCTGCTTGGTCTGATCAATGATGTACTGGATATGTCCAAGATTGAAAACAGCTCAATGACACTGCATCCGGAGCCGTATCCGCTGGTGGAGTTCAACAGTACGCTGCTCAGTGTCATTACCCCGCAGTGTGAGAAGAAGCACATTGCCTTTACAATCATTGACCCGGATATCCCGGTGACCATTATCGCAGACCGGCTGCGTCTGAATCAGATCGCAATCAACCTGCTGGGCAATGCAGTCAAATTTACGCCGGAGAACGGCCATATTACGCTGAAGGGTGAATACCTGAACAAAACTGCCGACCGCCTGACACTTTCCTATACTGTGACAGATGATGGCATCGGCATGTCAGAAGAATTCCAGAAACACCTGTTTGAACCATTTACCCAGGAGCACGCTGCCGGAGCAGAAGAAAATGAGGGAACCGGCCTTGGTCTGTCCATTGTTTACCGTCTGGTACATATGATGGGCGGCACAATTACCTGCAGGAGTGCGCAGGGCAAGGGCACAGAATTCAACTTCAGGATTCCGTTTGAGATCAGCCATGAGGAGATCAAAAAGAGGATTGACCGCAGTGATACGGCATATACATCCCTGGATGGCAAGCATATCCTGCTGTGTGAGGATAATTCCCTGAATACGGAAATTACCGTGCATCTATTGGAAAAGGAAGGCATGCGTGTCGATACAGCAGTCAATGGCAAAGAGGGACTGGAACTGTATCTGAAGAATCCATCTTCCTATGATGCGATCCTGATGGATATCCGCATGCCGGTCATGGATGGACTGGAAGCTTCCAGAAAGATCCGCGCCAGCAGCTGTGAGAATGCACGGTCCATTCCGATCATTGCCCTGACTGCCAATGCCTTTGATGAAGATGTGCAGAAGTCCAGAGAAGCGGGAATCAATGAGCATATCTCCAAGCCAATCGATAACGAAAAGCTATATGACACTCTGAGCAGGTGTATTGCAAAGAAAGCATGATGCGTTCGATATGCTAGAATATTCGTATGAAAACAGTTAAAAAAGCGAAGAACTTTTATAAGAAAAAGACGGAAAAGAAAGAAGAACCGATCCGTTATACTGCCCAGTACAAGATTGGACGCAGTACCGAACTGCTGGAGTTTCTGCTCCAGAAACAGGGCAGGGATATGTCCCGCAACAGCATCAAGAGTCTTTTGTCCCAGCATAAGGTGCTGGTAAACGGCAAAGTGGTGTCACAGTTTGATTATCCGCTGGCGAAAGACGATGAAGTGAAGATTGCCAAGAATTCTGTTCACAGCGCGCCGGTGAAGAAACTGTCCAAAGGACGTTCCAGCAGCCCGATCGCTTCCAGGATTATCTATGAAGACAGTGACTTCATTGCGGTAAACAAGCCAAATGGCCTGCTGTCTGTCGAATCAGATACAGACCGCAACAGTGCCTACGCCCAGGTCGGTGACTATCTGAAAAACAAGGATGCCAAGGCCCGTCCATATGTACTGCACCGGATTGACAAGGAAACCTCCGGTGTACTGGTATTTGCCAAAGATATCAAAATTCATTCCATGCTGAGAATGCACTGGAATGAAGATGTGAAACTCCGTGAGTATACTGCTGTCATTGAAGGAAAACTGAAAGAGAAGACCGGCACCATCATCTCCTATCTGAAAGAGAACGAGAACAACATGGTGTATGTCAGCGATGATCCCCATGGCAAGAAAGCAGTCACCCATTACGAAGTGCTTCAGGAAACAGATCAGTACTCGCTTCTGAGAGTGACGATCGATACCGGCCGGAAGAATCAGATCCGTGTCCAGTTTGCCAATGAAGGCCATCCGGTTGTCGGCGATGACAAGTACGGCAACGGTCAGGGGCGTCTGCACCGGCTGGGACTGCATGCGTCAAGATTGGATTTCATCCATCCGGTAACGAAACAGATGATTACCATCAAAGCACCGGTACCGCAGGAATTTACGCAATTGTTCAGCGAAGCAGCGAAACAGAAGAAGAGAAGTTCATAACAGGAATCTGGCAGTGTGGGAGTGCCTATGTACAGCAGCGCAATTGAAGCAGTTCAGGCATTGATCAAGGCTTACTATCTGGAACGCAATATTCCGGATTCTTTGGCCTGTGTCACAGATGATGTGATCTGGATCGGTGTGGAGAAGAACAATTCGGCATTCAACAAGAAAGAACTGAAACAGCTTCTGAAGAGAGACGCGGAAGAATTTCCGGCTCCGTTTGATATCAAGATTGAAGATCCGATCATCCGCGGCAGGATCACAGATTCAGCAGTGATCTACATCCAGGGCATCCAGAAAGCAGTGGAAGAGAAAACCGGCGATGAGTATGTGCGGGCAACCTGCACCTGCCGCAACACAGCACAGGGCTGGCTGATCAGCAGCGTCCATACCTCGGTTGCCAATGTGGAGACGGAACGCAAGGTACTGAACAAGCGACTGGACTATTCCCGCACGATTGAGAACGTACTGCTCAGCAGTATCCCGGGCGGTGTGGCAATCTATCATGTGAAGAACGATGGCAGGGTGACTACAGACTATGTGTCTGACGGTCTGGCTACGATGTGCGGTTATTCAAATGGGGAAGAGTTTCTGACTGTTTTGAAAGATGATGCGGCCAGCAACCTGTATCTGCCAGACCGTGATCGTGTTCTTGCGGCGGTGTCAGAAGGAATCAGTACCCAGCGTCCGATTACCGTCAACTATCAGGTTTATAAGAAAGATCATTCTCTGGTCCGGATCCGCCTGGATGCGAATGCATTCATGCGCATTGAAATGGAACCGGATGATATTGCAATCCTGTATGCAGTGCATACCAGAGTCTCTGATGAATATCAGCGCATTGAACAAGAACGGTTCCTTTACCGCAACGTGCTGGATAAACTGGAACTGGCATATTTTGAATGGCTGCCGGATGGCACGTTCCATGCCTCGGAAAAGTACAGTGACTATTCCATGAGTGAAATCTCACAGCAGGACATTCTGGACAATAAGGGACCGACATCAACCATTTATCCGGATGACATTGGCCTGCTGATGAAATTCTTTGAGGCCAAGCAGAATCACGCTGCCAGCGGGCAGGTAACCCTGCGCTGCAGGATGACTGACGGCAGCTACCGCTGGACTGAAATGATGGGATTCTACAGTTATGACGAGCAGGGCCATTCAACCCGTACGCTTGGTGTATTGAGAGATGTGGATAAGCAGTATGGCGAGCAGTATCAGAAACTGCAGGCTGCCCTGCACGCTGCCCAGGATGCCAACCGGGCAAAGTCTGAATTCCTTTCTACGGTCAGCCATGACATGCGTACACCGCTGAACGGGATCCTCGGGCTGACTTATCTGATGTCACAACGCGAACAGGATGCCCAGACCAGACAGGACCTTCATCAGCTGAATGTGTCCGGCAATTATCTTCTGAGTCTGATCAATGACACCCTGGACATGAACCGGATTGAAAGCGACAAGATGGAACTCCATCCGGTGGTATGCAGCGGCCGCGATGTACTGAACAATGTACTGTTGCTGGTAAAGCCGGGCGTTGATGCCAAACATCTGCACCTGGTATGGGATATTGCAGATCTTCCGTATAGCACGCTTTACATTGATATCGGAAGAGTTGAACAGGTTGTCATGAACATCGTGGGCAATGCAGTGAAGTTCACGCCGGAAGGCGGAACCATTACATTCCATGAAGAGAATATTTCGGTCAAGGATGGAGTCATCTATGACCGGGTTGTCATTACCGATACCGGTATCGGCATGTCCAGGGAATTCCTGCCGCATATCTATGAAGCATTCCAGCAGGAAAAACATGAGGGTATCACGAACAACGGAACCGGTCTAGGCATGGGCATTGCCAGACACATCATTGAACTGATGGGCGGTGAAATATCCATTGTCAGTGCGCCGGGCAAAGGTACTTCAGTAACCTTTACGATCAGGATGCCGATCGCAACAGAAGAACAGAAAGCAGAAGCCGGTGAACTGCCTGCCAGGGTGAAAGAAGAAGTTACACTGGAAGGCTGCCATATCCTGCTGGTGGAAGATCAACAGATCAATGCGGAGATTGCCCAGCGTCTTCTGAAGGCAAAGGGATGTACCTGTGACTGGGCGAAGAACGGCAAAGAGGCAGTGCAGAAACTGGGTGAATCAAAGCCCGGTACTTATGCAGCAATTCTCATGGATATCTGTATGCCGGTCATGGATGGACTGGAAGCCAGCCGGCGGATCCGCCTGCTTGCCCACCCGGATGCCAGACAGATCCCGATCATTGCCATGACTGCCAATGCGTTTGATAATGATGTCACTGCCAGTCTGAAGGCGGGGATGAATGCCCATCTTGCCAAACCGATTGACCCGGAGAATCTGTACGAAACACTGAGACGGCTGATCCGGAATAAGCAGTGAGTTGCAGGATTGACGCAAAGAGCGGACAATCTAGTTATGATCTCAAACGATGTGTTGGAAGAACTGGAACAGTATACTGCGGAAGAAGAAGGCTTTCTTCATGGAAAGACCGGAATTGACCGCAGTATTTTCATGTCTGAAACCAGCGATGTGATTGACTGCAATCATATCCTGAAGCCCGACACCATGCTGAGTGTGCGCAAGCATGCCAGGTTTGTGGACTATCCGATGCACCGGCATAATTACATTGAACTGATGTATGTCTACCAGGGATCCATGACGCACCACATTGACGGCAGAAGAATCAAGATGAAGGCAGGAGAACTGATGTTCCTGAATCAGAGCATCTCCCACTCCATCGAACGCTGCACTGAGCAGGATATCATCTTCAATTTCATCATCCGTCCGGAGTTCTTTGAGTACCTGTCCTCTTTGATGGATCAGGAGAATGAACTGTTCCGCTTTCTGTTCAAGACACTGTATTCCTGGGATCACTCCGGCGAGTACCTGCTGTTTAAAGTGTCTGGTTCTCCGGAAGTCAGAACAGACATTGAAGCAATCATCATGAACCTGTACCGGCCGCAGTCAAACGGTGCGTTCCGGCTGAAGCTGCTGGTGGGACTGTTGCTGGCAGATCTCATGCAGAAACCGGAACTGGCGGAGTCCTACTCCCAGGCCGGCAGTGATTCCCTGCTGTCCGCATCCATTCTGGAATATATCGTTACCGATTACCGGGAGGGTTCCCTGCAGAAACTGGCAGGCCAGCTGAAACAGCCGGAATACAAACTGGCAAGGACCATCAAGAAGTCCACCGGTCAAACCTTCAAGGATCTGGTACAGCAGGTGCGCCTGGAAAAAGCTGCCCAGCTGCTCCACAGCACAGATATGAGTATCAGCGATATCCTCTATGAAGTCGGCTATGATAACCGTTCGTATTTCTACCGCATCTTCAAAGAACGCTATCACCTGACGCCTTCCGATTACAGGAATCAGACACACTGAACCTGCAGAGACTGCAGGTTTTTATATACTGCAAACCAGGACACATCTTTCATTCAGTCAGGTCATTTCATGAAAGCGTTTACTGCACTATTCTGGGCATATACAGGAGGTGCGCTTATGAAGTACTGGCTGGCAGTTGATATCGGGGCCTCTTCCGGGCGGCATATTCTCGGCTGGAACAAAGACGGCCAAATTGAAACACAGGAAGTCTACCGTTTTGCCAATGGCATGGTCTTAAAAGACGGTCATCTGGTATGGGATATTGAACATCTGGTGCAGGAAGTGATCAGCGGCATCAGGGCAGCGTTCCAGGTACAGCCTGAGATTGTATCGCTGTCCATTGATACCTGGGCAGTTGACTATGTACTGCTGGATGAAAGAGACCGGATGATCTCTGACTGCTATGCATACCGGGATTCAAGAACTGCCGAAGCAGTGAAACACGTACATCGCCTGATTCCCTTTGAAACACTGTATGAACATACCGGCATCCAGTTTCAGCCGTTCAATACCATTTACCAGATGCAGGATGATCTGGATACCGGACGGCTGCAGCAGGCCAGGAGCTTATTGATGGTGCCGGAGTATCTCATGTACCGGCTGTGCGGCGTCAAGGCACGCGAGTATACCAATGCGACAACGACCGGCCTGGTCAATGCCAGAACCCGCCAGTATGATTCTGAACTGCTTGAGAAACTGCGGCTGCCGAAGCATCTCTTTCCATCGCTGGTTCAGCCAGGAACTGTACTTGGCACACTGAAACCGGAAGTGGCGGAAGCGGTACATGGAAATCTGAAGGTGCTGCTTGGGGCAACCCACGACACTGCAAGTGCAGTGGAAGGAATCCCCATGCAGGAGAACGCACCGTTCATTTCCAGCGGCACCTGGTCGCTTCTTGGCGTCAAGACAAAGGGACCGATCCTGACACGAAAGAGTATGCAGGACAACTTCACGAATGAAGGCGGTGTCAGATATATCCGCTACCTGAAAAACATCATGGGACTCTGGATGATCCAGTGTCTGCAGAAACAGATGGATCTGTCATTTCCCCAAATGGTGCAGCTGGCAGAACAGAGCAGCTTCAATGAGTTGATTGATGTCAACGACAGCCGCTTTATCGCACCGGCAGATATGAGAAGCGAGATCTGCAGTGCATTGGGAACAAGCGATCTCTCAGACGGTGATGTGATCAACTGCGTGTACCGCAGTCTTGCAAAGAGTTACGGCACCGCACTGCAGCAGCTGGAACACAATACACAGCAAACATACAAGTCAATCTATATCGCGGGCGGCGGCGCAAAGAATGAATATCTCAACCGGCTGACCAGACAGTACACAAATAAGAAAGTAATTGCACTGCCGATTGAGGCAACGGCAATCGGAAATCTGAAACTGCAGATGGAGGCAGAAGAACATGACACGTTATGAAGAGGCACAGCAGCAGTACGCATCACTTGGCATTGATACTGAAACAGCACTGAAGAAACTGAGTGAGAAAGCAATCTCCATTCAATGCTGGCAGGGTGATGATGTCAGGGGCTTTGACAGCAAAGAAGGCGGGGCCGGCAATGGCATTGCGACTACCGGAAACTACCCGGGACGGGCTTCTGGTTTTGAAGAACTGAAGCAGGATTACCTCAAGGCAATCTCCATGATTCCGGGGAAGAAGCGGATCAACCTCCATGCGGCATATGCAGTCTTCAGTGATGCGTGCCCATGGACTGACCGTGATCAAATCAGCTATGAAGCATTCATTCCCTGGGTGAACTTTGCGAAGGAATATGAACTTGGTATTGATTTCAATCCAACCTGTTTCTCCCACCCCATGGTCAAGGACGGTCTGACGCTGTCTTCTCCGGATGAACAGGTCCGCCGGTTCTGGATCAATCACTGCATTCAGTCCAGGAAGATCTCTGAACAGATCGGCGAAGCACTGAATGATCAGGTGCTTTGCAATGTGTGGATTCCAGATGGCTATAAGGACATCCCATCAGACAGATTGGGGCCGAGAATGAGACTGAAGGATTCCCTGGACCAGATCTTCGCAGTTCATTATCCGCATGTGATTGATTCTGTGGAATCAAAGTTCTTTGCGATCGGGGTAGAAAGCTATACCGTTGGATCCAATGAGTTCTATATGAGCTATGCCGCATCTCATCCAGGTGTATACAACCTGCTGGATAACGGACATTTCCACCCGTCTGAAACAGTCAGTGACAAGATTCCTGCATTACTGCCGTTCTTTGACAGGATTCCGCTTCATGTGACAAGACCTGTGCACTGGGACAGTGATCATGTGGTTCTCTATGAAGATGAACTGAAAGAGATCATGAAGGAAATCGTCCGCAATGATGCCCTGGACAAAGTGCTGATCGGACTGGATTTCTTCGATGCGTCCATCAACCGCATTGCGGCCTGGGTCATTGGTACCAGGAGCACTGAGAAAGCACTGCTGTTTGCGTTGCTGCAGCCGAATGAACGTCTGAAACAGCTGCAGGATGCAGGCAGCTTCACAGAACGCATGATGGTCATGGAAGAGATGAAGACCATGCCCATGGAAGATGTCTGGAATGAATACTGCAAGAGACAGAAGATTGAAGCAGACGATGAAGTGTGGTTCAAAGAGATCCAGCAGTATGAAAGAGATGTACTGAGCAGGAGGAATGCATGATGACAATGACAGAGATTGAAGCAGTAAAGGGATTTATCCGGTTATGCACGGATGGCTATGAGATGGGCTGGCATGAGCGCAATGGCGGCAACCTGACCTATCGCATGAAGGATACAGAAGTGAAAGAGTGCCGGCCGTTCTTCAGCCAGGCTCCAGGGGACTGGACAGAACTTGGCATCACTGCATCGAATCTTTCAAAGGAATACTTTATTGCGACCGGCTCTGGCAAGTTCATGCGCAATGTCGCATTGAATCCGGAAGACAGCATCTGTATCTGCGAGCTGAATGAGAAGGGCGATGCGTACCGGATTGTATGGGGACTGGTCAATGGCGGAAGACCAACCAGTGAGTTCCCCAGCCATCTTCTGAATCATTCCGTCAAGAAGGCCGCGACCGACGGTGCATACCGCGTCATCTATCACGCCCATACTCCGGCAGTGATTGCACTGAGCTTCATCCTGCCGCTGGATGCCAGGACATTCTCCAGAGTGCTCTGGAAGTCCATGACAGAATGCCCGATCATCTTCCCGCAGGGCGTCGGGGTTGTACCGTGGATGGTGCCGGGCGGACCGGACATTGCGAAGGCATCCTCTGAACTGATGAAGACCTACGATGCGATTGTCTGGGCACATCATGGAACCTTCTGCGCCGGGCCGGACTTTGATACGGCATTCGGCCTGATGCACACGGTTGAAAAGAGTGCAGATATCTACATGAGAATCCTGTCTTCGGGCAAAGAGATCCTGCAGACCATTACAGATGATGATCTCAGAAAGCTGGCAAAGGATTTCCACGTCACACTGAACGAAAACTTCCTGGACTGAAGTGTGTGAAATACCAGTTCTGAAGGAAGCGACAGAGGCAAAAAAACACACGAGGAGATATTTGTCACACAACTTCACACAATCATATCTGAACAGATCGGCATGCGGTTAAGTGAAATAACAGTGAAGGGACACTTTGGAAACTGAGTGCCCTTTTATGATTGAAATTTGCCCATTAATTCAGGAAACTCAGGAAACCAGAAATGAGCAAATAATGTCAAAACTGTAAATAAGTACCCCGGTAAACAACAAGTAAACCGCTAATGTGAAGGAAATGTGAATTACCGTTCACCGGAAACTCATAGTATCTTTTTGCCTGATTTCTGACGATCCTGCCAAATCCAAAAAAAGTTACCTATACTCTTGTAGCAAGTTAGTAACCAATAACAGAACTGTCTGGAATTGATTGCTGGACTTGGAATAAAGATGCGGGAGGACTTTTGTATGAACAATATTAAGAAGAACTGGAAGAGATGGACGGCACTGTTTATGGCAGTGGCAATGGTTATGACCAGCGGTGTCATTTCTACCAATCAGTCGTTTAGAGCTGCCGATGAGACAGTCGAAGGATCTGGCTCTGCAAATACGGCTGATACACAGACGGAAACAATTGCTGAAAGCACGGATACTTCAGCCCAGCCGGCAGAAAACACTGTGACACAGGACAACAGTAACAGTGGAGATCAGTCACAGTCTGAGCCAGCTCAGGAAACCACGCAGACAGAACAAATTCCTGATGAAAGTTCATCAGAAAGTACAACTGACAGCCCAGCTGACAGCACAACTGGAACAGTCACTGAAACAACACCAGTGGAATATGCAGTCAGTTTTGAAACTGTACCTGCCGATACTGCGGATGTTTATTCCAACAGCACACTTGTAAGCAGCCCATTAACAGTAACGGCCGGCGGCAGTGTGGTCTTTACTGTATCTGCACATACCGGATACAGCATCAGCACAGTTACTGTAAACGATACTGAGCTGACGGCAGATGCCGGAACAGATGATCAGTACACACTGAGCAATGTCAATGCGGCAGCCGATGTGAAGGTAAGCACAGTTGCAAATCAATATCAGCTGACTGTTCATTACACAGACGCTGACGGGAACAAAGTTGCAGAAGATGCAGTATCTGAAGTTGCCTATGGATCTGCTTATGAAGTGACTTCACCGGCAGTTGAGGGATATACCGTAACTGCTGATCAGAGCACTGTATCTGGAACTATGACTGCGGAAGATACTTCCGTAGATGTGATCTATACCAAGAACCAGGAGAATTCCAATGCGCCGGTTTACGCTGCAGCAACGAGCGTAACCAACGCAGATGACAACAGTTACGCTGATGTTAAGATCAGCGTCAGTTCATCTACAGCAGGTGTAACACCGATCATTGCGGATGCCACTGGAGATATCGGAGAACTGGTTGATTTCAGCGATGATTCCACAACTGCAACTTATCGATATACCGAAAACGGAACTTATACCGTTGAAGTTTCAATCAGCAATTCCAGCGATAACAGCGCAGACCAGGAGTCTGTCACCAAGTCTGTTACCTTTACAGTAGAAGGCGTGGAAGGCACAGATACAGCTGAAGATACGCTTTCAATGTCATTGCTGGGAGCAACAGCGACTGCAGATATTCCGGTCACAATTCACTTTAAAGATGACAGCACAAAGAAAGACTACAGTTCCACGATCAAGAGCGGCGCTGTAACAGCACCGGACATTGAAGGCTATGAATTTGTCAATGCGACAATCGGCGCTGGCGGTGTTGATATTGTCGGTTTCACTGCGTCCTATAACAACAATATTTACTACAGCACCAGTGAAATCAGTGATTATGCAATGCTTCTGGGAGGCGGCCAGAGCATTGTGCTGAACTACCGTAAAGCTGTCACACGCCACACAGTCACATACGAAGTGAATGGAGAGGCTGTGACAAGTGATTATTCTGATGCAGCAACTGGCAATGCTGTCAGCATCGACAGTACTTCTGTAGAGGATGGCGAAACAGTCAGCATTTCAGTAACTGCTGCCATGGGCTATACCGCTACGATTACCGGTATGTCTTCATCAGAACAGACGCTGACTCCGGCTTCGAATACTGCATCCAAGATTCAGCCATATACATCTGCCGCAATTACCGCAGATACAACAATCTCTGTGACATTTACAAAGACCCAGGAGACATATACATGGTCTGTCGAGAACACTGGATTAAACAACTGGCACGGCGCTACCTTTACAGCAGGATCTGGAATAACAACAAAGAACGGTTCAACTACAAGTGGTACTTTTACCAACGGCAGCACGATTCAATTCACAATACAAAGCTCTGAATCAACAGATACGTACGGTTACTATGAGCTGAATGGTCTTTCTCTGAACAATGAAGCACTGACGATTCCGACTCACCACAGTGCAACTGATGTGAATGCGGACCCATCCTCATATATTGGTCAGAAAGCAGTCACAAAATTATCTGATGGTTCATCGGTCACGGTTGAATTAACTGGTGTTACATCATATCAGAAACAGACAGGCTGGTGGCCGACTACATATGAAACCAGATATCGCTTCACCTTTACGATCACGGTAGAAAACGCCCGTGAGGATATGCAGCTGACTGATGGCAATTTCCATGCAGTAGAGTGGCCGGAAGTAATGCCGAATGTTGCGGTTGGCGTTAAAGATGGAACATATCTGTATGCCTATGGTGATAGCACACCGAATTCAACTGTTAGCACCAATATTCCTATTCCTACTTATTCTTCAAAAATGAGCTTCAGTTTCAAGTTGGCGGATGGATATGAAAACCCGGTAGTTACACTGGAAGGTGAATCGATTGAATGCACAGAGAGCAGTGATGGAACCTATACATTCCATATCGACGGATATTCAAGCGCGCCATATTATAAACATCTTGAAATCAAAGCTTCAGCAATCAATTACTCGATTGATTATAATCTGAATGGAGGCTCTGCGAACCCAGCACCGTCTACATCAGGTACTTATGATGTGATTTCCAATACCTCATTCAAACTTTCCGGCATTACACCGACAAAACAGGGTTATGTTTTTGCCGGCTGGACGATTGGCGGAACAACATATCAGCCGAATGATGTAGTCAATGTTGCAGATGTAGTAAGTTCAGCGGCAGATGGAAAGATTACCTTCACAGCATCATGGACAAAGGTTGATTCATCTCAGTATGGCACTGTCTGGGTGAAGTATTATCTTGAGCGGGCTGATGGTAAATATGCAGAAGATGGAAAATATGCGGATTATATCAGCGCTTATAATGGCCAGACTGTTGCTAAACTGACAAGTGCGAAAGAAATCACCGGATATACCTGGAATAAGGGTCTGTCATCTCTTTCAGCCGTTGCAATAGAGGGAGAAAAAGCAACTGATGAATCTACGATCAAGATGTATTATTCTTTGAACAGGTATCATGTGTACTATTCTTGGACAGGAGATGTGCCAGCATCATATAGTGAGCCTATAGACCAGAACGATTATTTTACTAGCGCAACGTATGAAGTGGCTGCGAATTATCCTAAAGACTACACGGTCACAACTGAAGATGGTGTTTATACATTCAGCGGATGGACAGATCCGTGTAATAAGAATATCGTAAATTCAGATGTGACTATTACAGGCGTATGGACGTATACCCCGAAAATGACTGTGACCGTCCAGGGATATACCGGCGTATACGATGGGGATCCTCATTCAATCAGTTTGACTGGTTATCCTAAAGGTGCTGTTATCACATACACAAACGCTGAAGGTAATTCAAGGACTGATGCTGGCACTACAACTGTCGAATATACAGTCAGCAAAGATGGTTATGTATCGATAAGTGGAAAAGCTGACATTGTAATCAACAAGCGTGATGTAACATTAACTTCTGAAACAGCATCCAAGGAATATGATGGAACTGCGCTCAGCAAAAACACAGTAGCTGTAGGCGGCAGTGGATTCGTTTCAGGAGAAGCGACCGTATCAGCTACTGGAACTATCACAAAAGTCGGAAGCGTTACAAATACGATTGTAGTGACGCCAGGAACGAATTACAAAGAAAGCAATTACAACATCACCATGACTGTTGGCACTCTGACAATCAATCAGAATACAGCAACGATCACAGTAACAGCCAACAGTAAGAGTAAGACCTATGACGGAACTGCGCTGACAGATGGCGGATTCACTGTAAGTGGACTGCCGGCAGGATTTACATCAGAGGCAACAGTGTCTGGCACAATCACTGATTACAAGGAAGGTGGAGTAGAAAACACAATCACTTCATTTGTAATTAAACATGGAGATGAAGATGTCACAGATCAGTTCTCTGACATCACAAAGACAAATGGAACTCTGACAATCAACAAGCGTGATGTAACGTTAACTGCTGAGAGTGAAAACTTCACTTATGATGGAAAGTATCACTCCAATGGAAATTGCATTACTTCAGGGCTAGTTGGTGCCGACAGTATAGCCTGCACAGTAACGGGTAGTATTAAATATGTATCTGATACGCCAGTCGAGAATAAAATTACTGGTTATTCGTTTACTCAAGGTAATAAGGATAACTATATCGTAAAGACTGCAGACGGAAAATTGACAATGTCGTACGGAGAACCAATGGCAATTTCAATCACTGCAGATAGCAATTCGTGGACATATGATGGTCAGGAACACAGTTCGAA
>JAKVJO010000028.1 GCA_022486935.1 Solobacterium sp.
CTCATCAAACTTGATGCGCGGCTGGTATCTGGAAGGCTTGATCTTTGATATTTCGATCTCAACCACTGTACCGGTCTTATCCCGGTTCAGGAAGTCGAGAAACTTACTGTTTGCCATGTCTTTACTTCTCCCCTTACTGCAAAGGCTTCTTCTTGATCTTGGAATAGATTCTCGGATACTGCGGAGGTGTATGACGGTGCTTTACATACACCAGGTTATATCGCTCATCCTGGTTGGATAAGAGATGATCTTCGTGGAAGTCCTTTCCATCACAGCCCAGTTTGGCAACTCCATCCTGTGCTTCTCTGGCTTCGTCTTTTCCCTTACTGCCCTTCATGGCAAGGAAGGTTCCGTTCATTTTGACTAACGGCACACACAGTTCCGCCAGAACCGGGAGTGCGGCAACGGCTCTTGCCGTCACGAGGTCAAACGATTCCCGGTGATTCTTTGCGTAGTCCTCAGCGCGTTCATTGACCACCGTAACCCCTTTGAGATCCAGCTGTCTGATCACTTCATTGAGGAAGCTGCATTTCTTTTCTGTCGGTTCCAACAGGGTGACATTCAATTCCGGTCTGACGATCTTGAATACCAGTCCCGGAAAGCCTGCACCGGTACCGACATCAGCCATTTCATTTCCCGGGTTAACAAGCCGCAGTGCAAGGATGCAGTCATAGAAATGTTTCTCCATGACCTCTGATTCTTCGGTAATGGCAGTGAGATTGATCTTCTCATTCCACTCTTTTAATAAGGAGGCATAGGTAATCAGCTGTTTCTGCATCGTTTCAGTCAGTTCAATGCCTATTTCCTGCGATGCATGTGTCAAATCGTTGATATTCATCCCTGTCCCCGTTCTTTCGCTTTCCGATTATAACATCTTGATATACCCTGCGGTAGATATTTCCCATGGGAAATGCGGGAAAATATTGTGGACAAATGAGTTATCCACAATTTCTTTCAGAATGTTTCAGAATAGTCTGTCATCCTGACTGAGACACTTTCAATATTTGAACTGAATATTGGCCGTACGATCATGATTGACGCTGTGCAAAGAAAACAGATGAGTCAAATGACGCACCCATCTGTTCTGCTTATCTACATCTTTCTTATCTTGTGATATTCCTGACCCAGATATACTTCTTGTATCGTAAGTACACTGCCGGCAGCTTCACCAGCTCATCCAGGCTGATCACAATATAGACCACCCAGACCGGCGCATGGAATACAAATGCACTGATGAATCCAAGCGGAACTGCAAAGCACCACATTGCCCCGATGTTTCCGAACATATCAAATCTGGAATCTCCGCCGGCACAGAAGATGCCATCCAGTACCGTTGTATTGACTGCCTGTCCCATCATGTTGAAGCCAAGGACAATCATCATGAACTGCAGATACTCTCTTGCGATATCTGAGATCATGGCGACTCTGGAGATACCGAAGGAACAGATCATCAGCAGGACGCCGGTAACGACACCGATCGCAATGGAGATGTGGGTGATTCTTGCGCCATACTGTTTTGCCTTTTCCAGTTGATTGGCTCCCAGCAGGTTGCCGATGATAATTCCCGCACCGGCACTGACACCGCGTATCACACACTGGAACATACTCTTAATAATACTGGCAATGGAGTTTGCCGCAACTGCATCACTTCCCATATGACCTAGAATCACTGAATACAGTACAAACGCAATTCCCCAGACCAGCGATGCCGCCAGTACCGGTGTGGTGTAATGCTTGAAGTCTGCGTTCAGTTTTTTGTCTGTGTGAAAGATACCGGACCAGTGAATCTGTACATTGTCTTTCTGTCTTGTCGCAAGCACTGCCCAGATCAGTTCTACCAGTCTTGCAATGACGGTGGCGATTGCTGCACCGACAATGCCAAGCTTCGCAAATCCGCAAAGACCGAAGATCAGGATCCCATTCAGAATAATATTGATGATGACTGCCGAAGATCCGATCATGGAGCTCTTGACTGCCCTGCCGGTATTCTTCAAAAGGATCAGATAGATCTGGGAAATCGCACAGAGCACATAGGATAATGAGACCGCCCTGATATAGGCGGCGCCGCTGGCAATGAGTGCCGGATCACTGGTGAAGATCAACATCAGTTTGTCCGGGATCAATGCGGCAGTGATGGTAAAGATACCGCCGACCACAAGATTGATATACAGCGCAACCGGCATGACTTTCTCAATGGACTTCAGATCTTTCTTGCCCCAGTACTGGGCAGCCATGATACCTGAACCACCGGAGATACCTGCCACAAACAGGTTCAATACAAACTGGATCTGTCCTGCCAGTGAGACGGCAGACAGTGAAGTCTGATCGACAAAGCCAAGCATGACAGCATCGGTCGCACTGACCAGTGCCAACATGAAACTCTGGATCGCAATTGGAACAACAAGATGAACCAGCTGATTGGCCAGTGCATCCTCTCTGTATTTTTCTTTGAGTCCTTCAAACATCAGTTCTTACCCCTTCGCCGGTGTTTCGTATTCAACCAGATAATGATAACAGGTTTACTCCGTTTACCGATCTCAGTTTCGACCATCATAAAGACGGATCAATCATCCGTCTCATGTTTCATTCTGCTTTGGCAAACTGACTTTCGTAGAGCTGATGATAGAACCCGTTCTGTTTCATCAGCGCATTGTGATTGCCGCGTTCGATGATCTTACCGTCTTTCATAACAAGGATCTCATCCGCACTGCGTATCGTTGATAAGCGATGTGCAACCACGAAGGAGGTTCTGCCTTCCATCAATTGATCAAAGGCATCCTGGATCTGCAGTTCGGTTCTCGTATCAATGGAAGAAGTCGCTTCATCCAGGATCAGTACTGACGGCACACATAACATGACTCTTGTAATGCACAGCAGCTGTTTCTGTCCCTGTGACAGACTGTCTTCGGTAATGATGGTATCCAGTCCCTGCGGCATCCTGCGGATAAACTCCCAGCTGTGGGCTTTCTTACATGCGGCAATCTGTTCCTCTTTAGTTGCGTTGGGCTTGCCGAAGGTGATGTTCTCACGCACCGTCCCATCTTTCAGCCAGGTATCCTGCAGCACCATGCCGTACCGCTTTCTCAATGAATGTCTTGCGACGGTTCTGATATCAACATCATCTGCTTTGATCACACCTTCATTGACATCATAGAAGCGCATGAGCAGATTGATCAGTGTTGTCTTACCGCAGCCGGTTGGACCGACTATGGCAATCCTGGTACCAGGATTGGCGGTGAAGGAGACATGTTCCAACAGCGGCCGTTCCTTCATGTAGGAGAAGCTGATATCTTCTGCTGTGATCAGACCGTTCTCTGTGTTCAACTGCTCTGTTGGATCTTTGGATTCCGGTTCTGCTTCAATGACTTCAAATACCCGTCCGGCACATGCCAGTGCATTCTGCAGTTCGGTAATGACAGAACTGATATCGTTGAATGGCTTCATGTACTGGTTGGCATAAGACAGCAGAACGGATAACCCGCCGACCGTGAGTGATCCTGCTGCGATCAACATGGCACCTGCCAGTGCTACAATCGCATAGATGATACTGTTGACGAATCTGGTAGAAGGGTTGGTCAACGAACTGTAGAACGTTGCTTTCCAGCTGCTGTCTTTCAGGCGTTCATTGATTTCTTGGAAACGGGCAGAAGAACGTTCTTCATAGCCGAATGCCTGTACAACCTTCTGGCCGGAGATCATCTCTTCAATCAGTGCAGTCTCTTCTCCTCTTGTGGAACTCTGCTGTTTGAACATGCGGTAGGAATGACTGGCGATATACTTTGCCGCAAAGAAACTCAGCGGTGTCAGCACAATGACAATCAGCGTGACAATGACAGACTTGGACAGCATGAAGATCAATGTGAAGATGATCGTAACTACACCGGAGAATAATTGGGTGAATCCCAGCAGCAGTCCGTCTGACAGCTGATCAACATCTGCGATAATCCGGCTTTCAAGATCTCCGCTGCTGTGGGAATCGAGATATGACAGCGGCAGTACCTGCAGATGTCTGATCGCTTCATTGCGGATCTCCTGTACGACCCGGTAGGTCATGCGGTTGTTGATCATATTCATCAGCCAGGTGAGAATACCGGAAGATACCACGACAAGAAGAATTCTGGAAAGATAATACTGCACCAGACTGAAGTCGACATTTCCTGCCGAAATCATTCCATCAATCGCATCCCCAAAGAGAATCGGTGAATACAGTGACAGCACCACTGACCCGCAGGCAGTGAGAATGCTCAGTACCAGCAGGATCCGGAAGCTGCCGATATACTTCATGACTTTTTTGAATGTATTCATTCCGGAAGTGATCTGTTCCCTGTTCTGTTTCATAGAGACACCTCCAGGGAAGACAATTTCTGATTGGGCTTTTCTTCCGGTACCTGTGACCAGCGGATCTCCTGATACACACTGCATGTCTTCATCAATTCATCATGGGTTCCGATACCGGCGACCCTGCCATCATCCAGTACAATGATCTTGTCTGCATGCATGATCGTTGAAGTTCTCTGGGATACCATGAATACCGTCGTGCCTGATTCTGTTTCCTTCAGTGCTTTTCTCAGTGCAGCATCTGTCGCAAAGTCCAGCGCACTGCAGGAATCATCCAGGATCAAAATCTCCGGCTGTTTGACCAGTGCCCTTGCGATGGTCAGCCGCTGTTTCTGTCCGCCGGAAAGATTGCGTCCGCCCTGCTCGATGACCGCATTCAATCCCTGTCCCTTTTCTTTGATAAAGGATTCTGCCTGGGCAGTTTTCAGTGCAGCCCATGCCTGTTCTTCACTCAGTGATTCATTGCCCCACTTCAGGTTGTCCATGACAGTTCCGGCAAACAGTTCTGCTTTCTGCGGGACAATACCGATCTTCTGGATCAGTTCATCTTTCGGGTAGTCTTTGACATTGATTCCATCTACCGATACAGCACCTTTGGTCGCATCATAGAATCTTGGAATCAATGAGATCAATGAGCTCTTGCCAGAGCCTGTTCCGCCGATGATGCCAATGACATTGCCGCGCTCTGCCTTGAAGCTGATCTCTTCCAGACTGTTATCGCCAGCCCCTGGATATTCAAAGGACACATGATCAAATGAAACAGTTCCATGTTCTGTTGGTTCTTTTGTCAGTGTCTTCGGGTATTCCATGCCTGGCTGTTCATCCAGCACATCTGCCACCCGGTCGCTGCAGGCAAGTGCACGGTTGATGGTGATGATGAGTGTTGCCAGTTTGACCAGTTCCACAATCATCTGTGCCATGTAGTTATACAGGGCAACCACATCCCCCTGAGACAGCAAACCAAGATTGACCTGCACTGCACCGGTCTTGATCAGGATGACTGCCGCGATATTAATGAGGATATAAGTAATTGGATTCAGCAGTGCCGAGATTCTGCCGACTGCTTCATTCAGTCTGGTCAGTGCAGCGTTCTTTGATTCAAATTCGCTGACACTGTCCGCTTCCCTGGAAAATGCCCGGATGACTCTGACACCGGTCAGGTTGGATCTGGTCAGTCCCATGACCTGATCAAGACCTGCCTGTACTTTACGGTACAGCGGGATCGTTACCAGCATGATGACAAACACTGCCACAAGCAGGATCGGAATTGCGACCGCAAATACCAGTGCACACTTCACATCAATCGTGAATGCCATGATCATGGAGCCAAATACAATGAACGGACTTCTCAGCAATAGCCGCAATGCCAGATTCAATCCATTCTGGATCGTATTGATATCGGAAGTCATTCTGGTGATCAGTGTACCGGAGCCAATCGTGTCCAGCTTGCCGCAGGACAATGACTGGATGTGATCAAACAGGGACTGTCTGATCTCGGTGGCTGCTCCGACACTCGCCTTTGCGGCAAAGTACTGGGCAACTGCACTGCAGGCAAAGCCAATCATCGCCAGCAGCACCAGCAGCCAGATCTGTGAATAGAGATAGGACGTATCTGACTGACCGATACCGCGGTCGATGATTCTTGCGACAATCACCGGCACCAACAGATCCATCAACGCTTCCAGCATTTTGAACAGCGGTGCCAGAATACTTTCCTTTTGATAGTGTTTCAGATATTTCAGCAGACGTTTCATGATTACCCCTTTTTACGCAACTACTGTAGAATAGTTATATCTACATGTAAAATATTGTTTTTATTCAATAACTAAAGGTTTCGTGTATAGGAGGAAATACACATGGATATCCGTCAGCTGGAGTACTTTAGGGCAGTGGTTGAGGCAGGCAATATCAGTGAGGCCGCAAGACGTCTCCATCTTTCCCAGCCGCCTGTTTCCTTTCAGATGAAACAGCTCGAACAGGAACTGAATGTGACACTGTTTGAACGCGGCAGAAAAAAAATCAAACTGACGGAAGCCGGCAAGATCCTGTACGCCAGAGCCGGTGAACTGCTCAGCTACGCAGACAGTACTGCAAGAGAAGTGGCAGGTGCCGGAACACATCATCAGTTCCGTCTTGGCATGACACCGACTGTCATCACCACCATGATGCCATATCTGAAGAAATATTCGAAATCCCATCCGGATACCCGCTTTGAGATTCATGACGGCAATACCTACCAGCTCAGTGAACTGCTTTCCAACGATACCATCGATGCGGCCGCAATCCGTACGCCTGTCAAAACTGCAGATCTCAATACCATCATTCTCAAAGAAGATGACATGATCGCTGTCAGTCAGAACCAGCTCAATTCAACCAGGACTGTCACATTGGAGCAGCTGGTGCAGCATCCTGTCATTCTTTACCGCCGGTATCAGACACTGATCCTGGACGCGTTTCATACACGTGGATTGAATCCGGATATCTTCTGTCTCTGTGATGATGGAAGAGATGCACTGCTCTGGTGTGAGGCTGGACTGGCAACTGCGATTGTCCCTGGATCTATGCGCAGCGTTGCCAAAGGCATGATGATTCAGAAGATCAAAGCAGAAGATCTGAATACCAAGATTCTTCTGGCATGGAAAAAAGACCGGAGTGAATCCGATCTTCTCAATGAGTTTGTATTGACGTTCAATCAGAGATAATCAGGAGATCATCAGTTCTTTTCTGTGAAGCAGAAAATCAACAAGGTTCATGTGAGTGATCCCATCTCTGCTCATATCCAGCCGGTCCAGCGAAAGTACATATTTTGGAGAAGCGTCATGCACCGACTGATACGCGCCGAATTCCCTGGCGATTGTTTCTTTTGACGCCAGCAGATACGACACCTGGATAAAACACTTCTTTCCATTTTTCACTGCCACAAAATCCACTTCAGCACGATAAGTCTTTCCGACAAACACCTTGAATCCCTGCTGACAGAGTTCGTTATATACAATGTTTTCCAGGAAGAACGTGTCCTCATATTCAATCGAGTTAGTCTGAATGGTTCTGAGGCCAGTATCGACTGCATAATACTTTTTCCGGCTCTTCAATATTTCTTTTCCTGAAATGTTGTATCGGTCAACGGGATGAATCAGGAACGCTTTTTCCATCTTTGAAATATAACTGTTGATGGTGCGCACCGAAAGCTCTTCATTATTATTGGATTTGCAGTAGCGGACAATACTCTCTGCCGAGAATTCCTTTCCTGCATTAGCCATGATGTAGGATTCCACTTTCAGAAAAGACGCTCTGTTGATCTTGCTGGTTTTCGGAATCAGATCGATGTTGGTAATTCCCAGACTCAACTGTTCCAGATATTTCCGGATCGCAGACTCGTCAGTATATTGAAAACGCACAGGAAAGCCGCCCCATTTGATGTAATCATAAATCATATCTTCATTGAACGGTCTGTGATTCAATTCCAGCCATTCCTTGGCCTCAAAGAAAGAGAACGGGTAGACTTCAAATTCAATTGCCCTGCCAGTCAGCAGAGTTGCCAGTTCGCCTGAAAGCAGCGTTGAATTACTACCTGTCACAAAGATCGAAACATTCAACACCGCCCGGAACGAGGCCAACGCTCTTTCAAAATCAGTCACCCGTTGAATCTCATCAAGGAACAGATAATACCGATCCTGATCAACAATCCTGTTTTTGATTTCCAGATCTAGATCTTTGGCTGTCTGGATATGAATAAAGTCATAATCCTCAAGGTTGATGCATATCATGTGATCCTGTCTGATTCCCCTGGCCAGAAGTTCAGATTTGATGTTTTCCAGCAGTACTGATTTTCCAGCCCGCCGTACTCCGACAATTACTTTGATCAGGTCCGCATCATAAAAAGGGCGAATCTGTTTCAGGTAATCTTCGCGGATCAATATCTTGTTTTCTTCCATAACCGCATTCTACTACGATATTTTGAGTTTTGGAAGGCTATTGTATCAAAACATCAAATTATTTTGAGTTTAGGAAAGATATCATTCCAAAACTTCAAATAATTTCGTATTTCGGAAAGTAATCGTTCCAAAACTTCAAATCATCTTGACCGGATACAGCTGATAAAAGGGACCTGCATTTCTGCAGCTCCCCGATGTTCTTCAGTCTTTGTCGTTTCCGGTAATGAATTCTGCGTGCGGCAGTGTTTCAATCCACTCACAGAATGCGCGCCATTCCGGCAGACGGTGTGTTCTTCTCTGCTGGTAGATGGTTTTCAGCTGACGGTAGTTGGTTGTCATCCTCGCAGTCAGGCGGAATCCGCATGGATTGGAATACAGAATTTCCAGATACTGTTCATTTGCCAGGTTGCGGAGCGTTGTTACATCCTTCTCTTCTGACAAGAGTCGCTTGATATCATCCTGCAGATCATTGTAGGCCTTGGTCTTCTCTTTCATGATCGCCACAATGCGGGGATCCACATAAGAGATGTATGCCTGGTCCAGATCAAACTTGGTGATCCGGTGCATGGTGGACTGGGAACTGACAAAGTCCAGGAAGTGATATCGTTCTGCTTCAACCCATGCCTTGTTGGTAAAGGTCAGATCAAACTGGACAATGACTCCGTTCAGGAAATTGTCATGGCCGGAGCCGATGACTGCCTTGGCCAGTTTTCTGGTCGTGTCTGTCACTTCATCTGAAACCTGTTCCAGATCAGTTGCCATTGGATACTTGGATCCCTTGACGGATTCATCGAATCCATAGATCTGAACATTGGATACCAGTTCTTCGTAGTTCATTGTTTATTTCCCTCTTCCCTTTCCCTGCTTGATTGCAATGGCCAGCACTGCAATGTCTGCCGGATTGACGCCGGAGATTCTGGATGCCTGACCCATGGTCTCCGGTTTGTACTTATTCAGTTTCTGTCTGCCTTCAATGGACAGGTTGTCGACTTCATCATAATTGAATTCTACACCAAGTTTCATGGAATCCATTGCCTTGAGTTTATCCGCTTCTCTTCTTGCCTTGTTGATATACCCTTCATACTTCAAGTCAATATCGCACTCTGACGCCAGATCTGTATCGGCAGTTTCATCAATGCACTGCAGTAATTCCGAGGTGGTTACGTTCGGGCGTTTTACCAGTTCTTTACCATTGATGCCGATGTGGGTGTCTGACTCGTAACCAAGTGATGACAGATAGGCATGGACCTTTGGATCATCCTGCTCAAAGTTGATACTGCCAAGATGTTCTTCCAGTGTCCTGAGCGCTTCCTGTCTGTTCTGGTAGGCATCGTATCTGGCATCAGAGACCAGGCCGATATCGTGTCCATAATGCAACAGGCGCTGCTCGGCATTGTCATGTCTCAGCAGCAGGCGGAATTCTGCCCGTGAAGTCAACAGACGATACGGCTCCAGCGTACCCTTGGTGGTCAGATCATCTACCAATACACCGATGTAAGCTTCGTCTCTGCCAAAGACCAGCGGTTCTTTCCCCTTCAGGCTGAGTGCCGCATTGATGCCGGCAACCATGCCCTGGCCTGCCGCTTCTTCATATCCGGAGGTGCCGTTGACCTGGCCTGCAGTATACAGGTTGTGAATGATCTTGGATTCAAAACTTGGTTTCATCTGAATCGGATCAATGGCATCATACTCAATGGCATAGGCATACTTCTTGATGACACAGTGCTCAAAGCCCGGCAGTGTATGGGTCATTAGTTCCTGGATGTCTCTTGGTAAGGAAGTGGAGAAGCCCTGCACATACGTTGTGTCCATGGTCAGTGATTCCGGTTCCAGAAACAGCAGGTGTCTCGGCTTGTCTTTGAACCGCACCAGTTTATCTTCAATCGAAGGACAGTATCTTGGTCCAACGCCTTTGACCACTCCGGAATACATGGAAGACTTCTGCAGGTTGGCAAGAATGATCTCATGTGTTTCCGGTGTCGTATAAGTCAGATAACAGGGAACTTCATCTTTGAAGGGTCTGACCTCTTCCGGCTTTGTGGTCTCAGAAAAATGCATAAAGCCCGGTGTCCCCGGTTCAATGGCTGTCTTTGAAAAATCAATGGAACTGGTCAGTACCCTTGGCGGTGTGCCTGTCTTCAGCCGATAGGTTTCAAGACCCGCTTCCCTCAAAGAGGCAGAAAGATCATTGGTCGTCTCTTCGCGGTCCGGTCCGCCCGGCACCACTTCTGCTGAGATCATATTCACCCCGGCCATGTAAGTACCGGTTGTCAGGATCACAATCTTTGAAGTCAGTATTGTTCCATCTTTTAAAGTCACACCTGTTACCGTGTGATCTGTTACATTGAGGTGCACTGCCATGCCCTGAATCACTGTCAGGTGTTCCTGGTGTGTGCACACCTCCTGCATCATCTTCTTGTAGGCAATCTTGTCAGACTGCACCCGCAATGCCCGGACCCCCGGGCCCTTAGCGCTGTTCAGCATCTTGAACTGCAGTGCCGTACGGTCTGCGGTAATCGGCATCTGTCCGCCCAGGGCATCAATCTCCCTGACGACAATTCCTTTTGCCGGTCCGCCTACCGATGGGTTGCATGGCATCTTGCCGATGTTATCAATGCTCAGCGTTAACATGGCGGTGTTCATGCCCATTCTGGAAGAAGCCAGTGCAGCTTCAATTCCGGCATGTCCGCCGCCGATGACGATAATGTCAAATTCAGTGTTCTTCATTTATGTTTGTTGTCAACATGAGGAGCTCTTCCGGTGCTTCCTCATCGTGCAGGATCTGGAATCTTACTGCGGGCATTCTGAGTCCGCTCTTCTGTAACATCAGCCGGTACATCATAACCTTGCCGATATACTCCCTGACAAGATACGGCTTGTCCTTTTCCTGGGAAACAAACGGCAGGGAAAGAATCAGCTGATCCTTCTGCAGTTCAAAGACATCTGTCTTACTGCCGCGGATGAATTCCAGTCCTGAAGCAGCGGCCAGCTTCTGTGCCCTGGTGCGTTCTTTCTGATTCCAGCTGTCAGCCGGCATCCCGTCTTTGATCAGGGTCAGCTGATGACGGATCTCATCTGATTTGAAAATATCTTCTGATTCATATGATTGGGAGTTGGACCAGATATCAATGCCCTTCTGTTCGGCAGCCCTCAATATCCTGACTGTCATCTGGGGATCTTCCTGATCCAGGTACATGTAACTCTCCAGCTGCGGGGAGATCTTCAGTCCGACTTCGTTTGGATTGACGGGATTGCTGAAGAAGACTGCATCATTCAGATAGAGGCAGTTCATCTTCTCCGGTACCGGCCGGTCTTTGGCAGCCCGCTGAATCGCTTCATTGAGCAGCTGCTCGGAGTCATAGCCATTGGAGGTACCGTACTTTTTCCACATGCCCTTCAGACTCAGCTTCTGGGTTGAAACGTAATGTGCGTAGCCGACAAACCCGCGGCTTCTTGAATGAGGCGTGCGGGTATAGAAAAACAAGAGATCCCCTTTCTGGAAATCAGTGAATTCCTTCCGGCTGGAAAGGCGCCAGAAATTCATCTGACGGATTCCGCAGAGCCGGAAGTATTCAATCATGTTTTCGTCTGTGACATACGCAATGGAACTCATCGTTTACTTCCTTATATTAGAAGATACCGTAACTGTTTCCGTCTTCATCAATTCCCATATGGACTGCGGCCGGATCTTTCGGAAGACCTGGCATGGTCATGATCGCACCGGTATAGGCAATGACAAATCCGGCACCGCGGGAAATGCTGAGATCGCGGACATGAATCGTAAAGCCTTCCGGACGTCCTTTGATCTTGGCGTCATCAGTCAGTGACAGCGGGGTCTTTGCCATACAGATCGGCAGATGATCCCAGCCGTTGGTAATGAAGATCTTGAGTTTCTCCTGTGCTTCTTCGGAGTACTCCACATTCCTGGCACCATAGACTGTTTTGGCAATCGCTTCAATCTTCTCGGTGATCGGTGCATTGACATCATAGATCGGTGCGAAGCTGTTCGGCTCTGCACAGGTATCAATGACAGCCTTGGCAAGGTTGATGGTTCCCTCGCCGCCCTTTGCCCAGCCTTCGCTGAGACGGACCGGATGGTTATTGTCACGGCACCAGTCAAACAGTGCATCGATTTCTTTCTGGGTATCCGTTGTGAACTTGTTGATCGCAACGACATACGGCAGATGGAATTGCTGGATGGATTCAATGTGCTTCTGCAGGTTGGCTGCACCCTTGATCAGTGCGTCAACATTTTCTTCGCCGAGGTTTTCCTTCTCGACTCCGCCATGCATCTTAAGGGCACGGATCGTTGCGACAATGACTACAGCATTCGGTTTCAGATCAGCCAGGCGGCACTTGATATCGAGGAACTTCTCCGCACCAAGGTCAGCACCGAAGCCTGCCTCTGTGACAACATAGTCAGCGAGTTTCAATGCGGTTCTGGTGGCAATGATGGAATTGCATCCATGGGCGATATTGGCAAACGGGCCGCCGTGGATCAATACCGGAGTATGCTCCAGTGTCTGTACCAGGTTCGGTTTGATCGCTTCCCGCATGACCACTGCAGCAGCGCCGTCAACATTCAGGTCTTTGACAGTCACCGGCTTGCCATCATAGGTATAGGCAACAATGCACTGGGCGATCCGGTTCTGGAAGTCTTTCAGATCTTTGGACAGGCAGAGGATTGCCATGACTTCTGTTGCAACAGTGATGACGAAGTGATCTTTGCGTTCGACACCGTTGGTCTTCTTGTCCTGGGCAATCGTAATGGATCTCAGTGTACGGTCATTCATATCCATGCAGCGGGGCCATACTACTTTTTCAGGATCAATGTTCAGCGGGTTGCCCTGGTAGATGGAGTTGTCCAGTACGGCTGAGATCAGATTGTTGGCAGTCGTGATCGCATGCATGTCTCCGGTAAAGTGGAGGTTGATGGCTTCCATCGGAACAACCTGTGCATGTCCGCCGCCGGCAGCGCCGCCCTTGAGTCCGAATACCGGACCAAGTGATGGCTCTCTCAAACAGGCCATGGTCTTCTTGCCAAGTCTTGATAATCCATCGGCGAGTCCGATCGTTGTGGTTGACTTGCCCTCACCGGCCGGAGTCGGGTTGATGGCAGTGACCAGAATCAGCTTGCCGTCTTTCTTATCTTTCAGTGTGTCCCAGATTCTGCTGTCGATCTTTGCTTTGTCATTTCCATAAGGTTCAACGAAACTGCGGTCAATTCCTGCTTTTTCTGCGATGGTGTAAATGTCTTCGAGTGTCGCTTCCTGTGCAATCTTCAGATCCTCATTCATTGAAAGAGCCTCCCTTTTGATTGACGCTATCTCACTGACCCATTTTACGGCGGTCAGTCAGTGCATGAGTCAGAGTCATTTCATCTGCGTAATCCAGCATTCCGCCGGAGGGCAGACCATGCGCAATTCGGGTGATCAGAATATTCGGATATTTCTGTTTCAGCAGTCGGTCCAGATACATGGAAGTTGTTTCCCCGTCAATGGTGGCATTGGTGGCCAGGATAATTTCATCCGCCTGTGCTGCCCGTTTGACCAGTGAATCAATGTTCAGATGTTCCGGCATGATGCCTTTGCTGGAAGAGATCAGTCCATTGAGTACATGATAGACCCCATGATACTCATTGGTGCGCTCCATCGCAATGACATCTCTCGGTGATGCGACCACGAAGATCTGCCGGTGATTTCTGGAAGTGTCCTTGCAGATCTCACACTCTGATTCTTCTGAGAGATTGCCGCATACACTGCAGTGGGTCAGCTTCGCTTTGACCTGAATCAGTGCATCTGCGAACTGTCTGACATCTTCTTCGGATTCTTCACTGATCAGCAATGCATACCGCTCAGCGGTCTTCTCTCCGACCCCTGGCAGTCTGCGGAAACACTCAATCAGATTTTCCAGGCTGGTTGGATACATTGCTTACATCCCTGGCATGCGGATGCCCTGAGTCACTGCATCCATCTTTTCCTTGCGGTCCTGGTTGGCCTTTTCTTCTGCTTCATTCACTGCCAGCATGATCATATCCTGCAGTTCCTCTTTGGAATCTTTGGAAAGCAGATCATCCGCAATGTTGACTTCAACGACTTCGTTCTTGCCGTTGACCTTGACTGTCACACCGCTCTCTCCGCCATTGTTTCCGGAGTAGACGCTGGCATCCAGTTCTTCTTCAATCTTTGCCATCTTTTTCTGCATGGCATTTGCCTGCTGCATCAGTCTCTGTAAATCCATCTTTGTTATTCCTTCCCTTCGTCGATTATTTCGACCATATCATCTCCGAAGACATCTTTCATGCGCTGCTCCGGATCAATCTTCTCAGCTTCTGTTTCCTTTGGTTTCTCGTAACGGACAATGTCCAACTTCTCCGGCAGGTTCTTTTCGCTCCACAATGTACGGTAGCTTTCCACTGCCATCTTATAGACCTTGTCAGTAACCGCAAACGGCATCTTGTCGATCCCTGCTTTTTTCAGGTACTCATACAGTCCGCGGTTGAACTGTTCTTCGTTGATGTTGTTGGCAACCGCATCCATGGATGCACCAAGCAGGATACAGTCTTCGCCGCTCGCCGCAAGTGCGGTCTGCCGCAGTGCTGCAGCGTAGCGGTCCATGACCAGACCGTCTGTCAGCTTCTTCAGTTTCGGAGCATCTTCTGATTTGTACTTCTTGTCACACTGTACGAGAATCCGCAGTACTGTATCGGCATCCATCTGGGGAATCTTCGTTACCGGTGCGGATTTTGCCTCATCATTTCCCGGGGCATCTTCTTCATTACATGCTTGCATGTTTTCTTCCGGTTCGGCTGTATCTGCAGGTTCTTCCGGAATCTCTTCTGATGGTGCGGGCTCTGCAACAGGTTCCGCTTTATGCTCGACCGGCTTTTCCGGTGCATGCTTTTCCGGTGTTGGTTCAACAACCATGGCCGGTGCACGTTTTACCGCTGGCTTTGGTGTTCCGGCAAAGGTGACCGGTTCCGCTGATGCCATCATATCCATGCAGGCAATTTCGAAGTAGCTTTCCACGGACTGGGCAGTCTTATAAGATTCGAGTGCCTTCATCAGGCTCTCGACCATATTCAGAAGTTCTTTGGCCTTATGTCCGGAGGACAGTCTTGCGGCTTCTGCCTCATTCAGTACTTTCAGCAGGCCGGCTTTCTGGGTATAGCCATAGATGACTGCATCTTTCAGTACATCCATCAGTTCACTGGTAAAGCGCTTGAGATCAATGCCGTGGGATTCATAGTCACGGATGATTTCCAGCGTACTGGTCAGGTCATTGGCAAATACCGCTTCCAGCAGTGCGATCTTCTGATCTGTGGAAGCCAGACCATAGACATGGTTGATATCTTCTTCTGTGATGTTGCCTTCGGAATAGGACACTGCCTGTTCCAGGATACTGAGGGCATCGCGCATTCCGCCGTCTGCCAGTTCGGCAATCTTTTCAGCAGCGGTATCTTCCAGCTTGAATCCTTCCTGGCCTGCGATATATAACAGGTGATTCTTGATCTGTCCTTTTTCCACTTTGGTGAAATCAAATCTCTGACAGCGGGAGATAATGGTCGGCAACAGTTTCTGGGGATCTGTCGTCGCCAGGATAAAGATGACATGTGCCGGCGGTTCTTCCAGTGTCTTCAGCAGTGCACTTGCAGCAGAGGAAGAAAGCTGATGAACCTCGTCGATGATATAGATCTTATGCTGTCCCAGCATCGGTGCCAGTCTTGCCCGGTCAATCAGATCACGGATATCTTCCACGTGGGTCTCGTTGGCCGCATTGATTTCAATGATGTCAGGATGGGTGCCGGCTTCTGCCGCCTTGCAGTTCTCACAGGTTCCGCATGGCGCTTCTTTTGGATTCTCGCAGTTGACTGCCTTGGCAAGCAGTCTTGCCATGGTGGTCTTGCCGGTGCCTCTGGGTCCGCAGAACAGATAGGCATGACCTACCTGATTGTTATGCACCGCATTGCGGATGGAGCGGACTACATACTCCTGGCCCACCACTTCATCAAACGTATTGGAACGATATTTCTGATACAGCGCAATACGGCTCATGACGGTACTCCTTTTATATCCTTATATTATAGCAAAGAACCCGCACCGCTGTGCAGGTTCTCGATCAGGATTCGCTGGATTTAAACGTTGATTTATCACGTTTCGGACGTTTCCGCTTTTCTTTGAAGAATGCCGTCAGGATACTGGAGCATTCCGGCTGCAGGATTCCTTCATAGACATTGGGATGATGGTTGATATGCTTGACATTCTTGATCTGGATGATGCTGTCGACGGCACCGCCTTTGGGATCTCTTGTACCATAGTAGAGATTCCGGATCCGGCTCAGGACAATTGCCCCGGTGCACATCATGCATGGTTCCAGGGTGACATAGAGATCGCAGTCATCCAGACACCATGTGCCAAGTTTTTTGGAAGCTTTCGTAATTGCCAGGAATTCTGCATGGGCAGAAGCCTGCTGGTTCTTTTCCCTGAGGTTATGGGCTCTTGCGATCACCCTGTCATCTTTGACAACGACTGCCCCGACCGGAACTTCATCCAGTGCTCTGGCTTTCTCTGCTTCTTTCAGCGCAAGGCGCATGTAGTCTTCTGCTGTCTTTTTCATATATAAAATGGCACACCCAGACATTGACAGTTGTGGCTGCTTCCTTCCGGACCTGACCAGGTTGTATGCAATGCCTGCTGTGCCATAAACAATGATAACAGATCCAGCTTCCAAATCAAAGATCTATTTCAGAGGGATAGACCACTTCGAACTGTTCAAAGACTACCAGTTCTTCTTCGGTAAAGACCAGGCCCTGTTCTGCGTATTCCCTTCCAAAAAAATTCAGATGGGCATCACGCCAGTACTGCAGTGACCGATCTCCTTCGCCTTCAATCGCCGCCATCTCTTCTGTCACTTCTCTGAATGGACAGATGATGATCCGGGTATCGCGTATCACACAGCGGGCATTGCCGGCGGAATCCCTGATGACGTAGTACTCGCCTTCTTGGGGGACCGGTTCATGATCCATCTCATAGAGTCTCAGTGCTCCGGTTGTTGCCTGCTTGATTTTCTTCAGTGTCAGCCGCATCAATTCTTCCGGGTCATCAGAGCCATATTCAAAGATGCCATAGGTGCCGTTCAGCCCAGATTTCTTCCATAATTCTTCCGGTGTCATCTCTTTTTCTCCTCAAAGTACAAGAAAGACCGGCAAATTGTTTCACGTGAAACAATCACCGGCCTGATTCTCAGAACATGTTGTGCTTATTCTCAACAGGGGTCAGTTTTGTCTGGCCGCCCATGTATGGCTGCAGCGGTGCAGGAATATTGACGGAGCCATCCTTCTGGTAGTTGTTCTCGAAGAATGCAATCAGCATTCTCGGCGGAGCGACGACCGTGTTGTTCAGCGTATGAGCGAAGTAGTTGCCATCTTCACCCTTGATACGGATGCCAAGACGTCTTGCCTGTGCATCACCCAGGTTGGAGCAGGAACCGACTTCGAAGTACTTCTTCTGTCTTGGCGACCATGCCTCAACATCGCAGCTCTTCACTTTCAGATCTGCCAGGTCTCCCGAGCAGCATTCCAGTGTTCTGACCGGGATGTCCAGTGTGCGGAAGAAGTCGACACTGTTCTGCCACAGCTTGTCATACCACATCATCGAATCTTCCGGCTTGCATACAACGACCATTTCCTGTTTCTCAAACTGATGGACACGGTACAGGCCGCGCTCTTCAATGCCATGGGCACCGACTTCTTTTCTGAAGCATGGGCTGTAGCTGGTCAGGCAGTATGGAAGTGCATCTTCCTTCAAGGTGTGGCCCATGAAGCGGCCGATCATGGAATGTTCAGATGTACCGATCAGATAGAGGTCTTCCCCTTCAATCTTGTACATCATATTCTGCATTTCATCAAAGCTCATGACGCCATTGACGACATCACTGTGAATCATGAACGGCGGAATGAAGTAAGTGAATCCGCGGCCGATCATGAAGTCCCTTGCATAAGAGAGGATGGAAGAATGCAGTCTTGCGACATCACCCATCAGATAGTAGAAGCCATTGCCGGAAGTCTTTCTCGCACTGTCGAGATCCAGTCCGTCGAGTGCTTCCAGGATATCCGTGTGATAAGGAATCTCATAATCCGGAACAACCGGATCGCCGTACTTCTTGATTTCCTTGTTTTCGGAATCATCTTTGCCGATCGGAACAGACGGGTCAATGATGTTCGGGATCACCATCATCCGCTTCTTGATCTCAGCGGTCAGTTCTTCTTCCTTCTTCTCCAGTTCAATCAGCTCGTTGTCGAGTTCCTTGACGGAAGCCTTGGCTTTTTCTGCCTCATCTTTGAGGCCCTGCTTCATGAAGCCGCCGATTTCCTTGGATGTCTTGTTGCGCTCACCGCGCAGTGCGTCGCCTCTGGTCTTGGCTTCTCTGAACTCTTTGTCCAGTGCAGCCACTTCATCGACCAGTACCAGTTTCTGATCCTGGAACTTCTTCTTGATGTTCTCTTTGACCAGCTCCGGATTTTCTCGAATCAGTTTGATGTCAATCATGTCTTCTGTCCTCCTTCAGGATAAGAAAATAAAAACATCATCCAGCAAGGGACGATGTAACTCGCGGTGCCACCCTTTTTGTCAAATTGTTTCACGTGAAACAATTCAGCCTCTTCATTGAACGGATAACGGTCGGTGCCGGAAAGAATTGCTTTCACTCGGAGATGGATTTCACTTCCGTTCATACCGGCTTACATCAGCCGCCGGCTTTCTATGGATGAACTGCGGAGGTACTTGGTCTCTTCTACGTTTTATAAGGAGATTCTTGCATCAGAGAGACGGTTTGTCAAGGTATTCCCGCAATGATAAAATGGAGATTGAAAGCTGGAAATTGAATGAAGAAATTACTTATGGCACTGATGGCTGCCTCAGTTCTGCTGGGCGGCTGCACCAGCAAGAAAACAACAGATGACTATACCGGCCCGGTGGTGACTGCCGACACCATGTCTGACAGTGAAAAAGAACTGCAGATGATTCAGTCCTGCATTTCTGACTATAACAATGATGCCATCTCTGACCAGGAAGATCTGTATCAGGTAAGTATTCCTTCCCTGCCGATCGGGATTACCTCCCTTCCGGAAATCAACAGTCTCAGTGACCTTTCAGAAGTGAAGGATTCAGAAACCAACTCCAATGCGATCTATGTCGCAACCTATACCATTCAGGATGCCTACTATGCGACCTTTACCATTTATAAAGCAACGACCGGAAGTTTCTGGCTGAATGGAAACATCACCTTCAATATTGATCCGGATGCGGTCACTTCAGACAACCCGGACTACGCCTCCTATAAGTCTTCTCTTGATACGCTGCTGGCAGAAGACAACGATATCCTGAACTGGCTCTATGGCATCAATGTCACACTCGGCACCACCGAGGTGGAAGATGGCTACTACGAAGTCACTGCCATGGGCAGCTATCACCCGACTTCCATTGATGATATCAAGACCATCGCTGAATCTGTCTTCACAACAGACTTCCTTCAGAACAATTACTACCAGGCATCCTTTGAAGGAAACAGTCCGGTATTCAAAGAGATCAATGGCAAACTCTGCTGCGTACAGACAGAACTTACTGACCGCACTTATCCGGTATATGACACTTCCAAGATCATTGCAGTATCTGAAGATGATACATCGATCAACATCGATCTGTTGACCAAGATCAACGACCAGGATCAGACAGAAATCAAACGGATTGTCATCAGTAAAACTGAGAACGGTTATCGTCTGCCGCAAAATTATTGATAAAAGCAGTTTACATGCTTGCAGGATATCTTCCTGCATGACTATAATGATAGCGGTTACATATAGAAGATGCCTGAAAGGGGCATCCAGGGATGGGTTAAATATATGGCAAAAATGAACGGCTACGAGCGCAAGCTTGCCTACAACAATCAGTACAATCGGGAAAATTACCGCTCCTTCTCCATCCGCTATGACAAGGTCCAGGAGAAGAAGATCATCCGCTGGCTTGAGAAACAGCCGGGTGTCAAACAGTATGTCACTGACCTCATTGTCAAAGACATGGAATCACATCAGGCCAAGGCAAAGAAAGCAGTCGCCAAGAAAAAGAAGTAATACCAGCACAGGTGGCGTATCCCCGCATGGGAGCGTCACTTTCTTTATGTTGGATAATCATGCATGCATGTTATCAGATGATTTGATTCTCCGCTGCCGTCATGCCATTGATGATGAATTCTGCGATCCCGTCTGTATTCACTTCAACATTGATCTGCCTGACCAACCGGTCAATCTGATTCACAGTCGGTATCATTGGCAGATCAAACTTGATTTGTCTTGAATTGATCAGTTCACAGAAATCCCGGATCATAGTATCGCTTGTCCGCTTTGTCGAAGCAATCGGTCCTGTTGAGATCAGGGCAAGATTATTGTCAAAGTTCGGCGCCAGTCCTCTCACTGCTCCGCTGCTTCGATCTCTCAGTACTCCATAATTGAATTCATGCCGATCTGGATTCCGTACAATCGCATCCAGATAAAGCATCCGTACATAGTCAAGGGCCGCTGATGGATTCAGGTTCATCAGAACGTCATAGTTCAAGGCATAGTCATCCGTACGATCATTGATCAGACTCTGAATTGTCTCATAGTTTTCCGAAGCATTATCAGTGAAATCAACGGATTCAATCGCCGTACTGTCTTTGACCATGTACTCAGCCATGGAATATCCAAACATTCTTCCAAGAAGATATACAAACATCTCACTGAAAATCATCTGTGGTGTTCCGCGTTTGATCAGATGCCATTGATTGTCTGGTGCAACAATCCAGCATTTCTCTGCACAGCCGATATTGGTCAGTTCAGGTGTTCTGGTATCAATCAACCTCAGATCATATCCATAAATATTGGTATCCCCTTTGAGTGCCATCATTGCAAAATGATTCTCTTTGAATCGGATGTCACTGTACTTCAGGTTGGATCCAGCCGGTTTGATCCAGTAGCTGTCAGTGATGCAGGCGCCATTGACATATGCCGCAGCCTTTACATCATCAGTCCGTTCAATCTTCAGTGCTTTGCTGCATACGCCGGCTAAACAGAGCCACCTCATCCGGACTTTGAGAGCCAGGACGTCCGGCGACACAGAGCCAGGCTATCCGGCTGTACAGAGCCACTGGATCCGGTTATGAGAGCCGGC
The DNA here is from genome assembly GCA_022486935.1 of Solobacterium sp. Taxonomy (GTDB): domain Bacteria; phylum Bacillota_I; class Bacilli_A; order Erysipelotrichales; family Erysipelotrichaceae; genus Bulleidia. Next base: position 21,476 of record JAKVJO010000028.1, read on the forward strand.
T
>JAKVJO010000029.1 GCA_022486935.1 Solobacterium sp.
GATATGTTCCAGAATACTGCCAAGGCTCCAGAATGCCGCAAGATTCATGACGATGTGCCAGACCTGCACATGCACAAAGCCAACCGTAATCAGCCGCCACCATTCCCCTGCCACAATGAATGCCTTGTAATAGGCACCATAGAGAATCGCCGACTCAGAAGAATTGTCGAAGCCGGCAAAATGGACCAGGGCAAAGATGATGATGCAGATTGCCATGACTACAATCGTGACCCAGGGAAGATCCCTGTTGAGTCTGAGCTTTCTCATTCAGATTCCTTTCTGAGCTTTTCCAGAAGCTGCTGGAAGTACTCCGGCAGATCTGCTTCAAAGGTCATCTTTTCCCCGGTTCTCGGGTGAATGAAGGTCAGACGGTATGCATGCAGTACCTGACCCTGGGTGTCCATGTACTTGCATGGCTTGCCATATTTCAGATCGCCCATGACCGGATGGCCGATAAACTTCATATGGACACGGATCTGATGTGTACGTCCGGTTTCCAGTGCACATTCTGCATAGGTGCTGTCCTTGAACCGTTCCAGTACTTTGAAGTGTGTTCTGGCATCCCGGGAATTCTGATCCGTGACCTTCATCTTCTGACGGTCATTCGGATCACGTCCGATCGGGGCATCAATCAGCCCGTCATCATGTTCGAGATTGCCCATGACAATGGTCCGGTATTCCCGGTGGCATGTTTTGTCTTCCAGCTGTTTTGCGATGCCTTCATGGGTGAAATCATTCTTGCACGCAACAATACAGCCGGTTGTATCTTTATCAATCCGGTGAACAATCCCCGGACGGATCGTTCCGTTGATTCCGGAAAGATCTTTGCAGTGATACAGCAGTGCATTGACCAGGGTGCCGCTGTAGACACCGGGCGCCGGATGGACAATCATACCCTTGGGCTTGTTGATGACAATCAGGTCGCTGTCTTCATAGAGGATATCCAGAGGAATATTCTCCGGCAGAAGATCCATTGGCTGATCCTCCGGGATTTCTGCGGTAATGACATCGTTTTCGCTCAGTTTATATGAACTCTTGACAGCTTCGCCGTTGACTTTGATGAGTCCTTCTTTGCACAGTGCCTGTACGCGGGTACGGGAAAGCTCGCTGTGTTCACTGAGATATTTATCAATTCTGACATCTGAGAAATCCGCAGTCAGTTCCAGTTTATCCATTGATTTTTTCCTTCTTCTGATGTTCCTGTACTTCTTCGATGATGGACTGCAGAATCAAGAGAATCACGCCGATGGTCAATGCCGCATCAGCGATATTGAACACCGGAAAGTCATAGCCAAACGGATAGAAGTGCAGAAAGTCACGTACATAATTCAGAAACAGACGGTCAATCAGATTTCCTGCTGCGCCGGCAATCATGCAGGCCAGTGCCGCCTGGGTCATCTTTGCGCCATGGTTCCGCTTACCTTTGAGCATAAAGTACAGCATGACTCCGATTGCTGCACCAGCCAGCACACAGAGAAATACCTGTTTGCCTGAAAGCATGTTCCAGGCTGCCCCGTCATTTTTGACATAAGTGATATAAAAGAACTTCGGAATCACTTCAATTTCCATCGGCTGACTGATCTGCACCAGATATTTGGTGATCTGATCTGCCGCAATCAGAGCCGCGATGATAATCCACTCCATGGTATACTCCTCCAGACTGTATGGTAGACCTGCCTGACAGGTCTGATCTTTCATTGAACAGTATCAGTTTAACTGTAAACTACTGCAAAAACAAACGATTCAGACAATAAGAAAGGAAGCTCAATTCCGCTTCCCGTCAGTGAACTATTTCCGATTGGCAAGATACTGGCTGAGACCCTGGGCAATCTGATCAGGGCAGCTGGTATTCTTGGGACCGCAGTGGATTCCCTGCAGCAGCGGAATGATCTCTTCAGCTTTATGGCCTTTGACCAGGGATGCGATTCCCTTCAGGTTGCCGTTGCAGCCGTTGATGACTTCCAGGCTTTCTATGACATCGCCGTCCATATTGAATATCATTTCAGTGGAGCAGGTTCCTTTGGGACGATAGATAAACTGTTCACTCATAGTTGATATTCCTCCGTTAGAACGCAAAGATTGTATCATGCACCGGTTCTGTTTGTCGCGTACATTGACTTAATCCAATTCAAAGTATTAAATGAAGGACGCATGATTCATTGGAGGGATCAATATGTCTGAATTCAAAATCACAAGCCTGTCTTTCGAACTGCAGCGCAGCATGGAAGATGCCGGCTTTCAATCTCTCACAGAAATACAGCAGGAAGTACTGCCTCAAGCACTTGCCGGGCACGATATCCTGGCCCAGTCCCCTACCGGTTCCGGTAAGACCGGTGCCTATCTGATTCCGATTCTGGAACAGATTGAGCTGCAGCCAGGAAAGAAACACCAGCCCCAGGCACTGATTCTGGTACCGACCAGGGAGCTGGCAGTGCAGATCGCTGATGTCATCCGGAAAATGCTCACACACCGGGAAGGAATCCGTACCGCAGTGCTGACCGGCGGTGTCGATATGAATGCCCAGGTCAGATCCTTTTCCAAAGGCGCAGACATTGTTGTTGCCACCCCTTCCAGACTGCTGGATCATTTCAGAAGACATACGTTCAAACCTTCAAAATGCAGAACACTGGTACTGGATGAAGCAGATGTCATGGTATCCATGGGATTTGCCCAGGATGTCATCAGCTGTGCAGCCCAGCTTCCTGAACACCAGACGATGCTGTTTTCTGCCACCTATGATTCCACCGCAGAAGATCAGTTTGCCCAACTGCTGAATACGCCGGTTTGCTGCACCGTCAGTGAAGAAGCACTGATCCCGCAGAAGCTGAACCTTGAATATGCAGTACTGGATGAAAAGCAGAAACCGGATCTGCTGTTCAAACTGCTGAAGAAGCAGGACATTAAACAGACGCTGGTATTCTGTAATACCAGAAAGACCTGTGACTTCATCAATTCCCTGTTAAGGGAAAAAGGATTCTCAGCCAATACCATTCACAGTGAGATGGATCCGAACGTACGCCGCAGTATCATGAAGCAGTTCCGGGATCATTCCTTCCCGATCCTGATTGCGACAGATGTGGCATCCCGCGGAATTGATATTCCGGATATGAATCTGGTAATCAGTTATGACTGTCCGGACTTTCCGGATGGCTTCATCCACCGTATCGGCCGTACCGGAAGAGCCGGTACAGATGGAACTGCAGTGCTGTTTCTGATCCCTGCAGAACAGAATCATATCCATGAAATGAAAGAACTGACTTCACTTGAACCAGTACGACTGAACTTCGGAAAGGAACACTGAGTATGCAGATTACCGATGGATACATGCCTTACCTGAATCATCAGACCTACTACCGGATTGCCGGCAATCCTGACAGCCCGAAGACCCCATTGCTGCTGATGCATGGCGGTCCGGGTTCTACCCACAACTACTTTGAACTGCTGGACGGTCTTTCTGAATCCGGCCGGATGATCATATCCTACGATCAGATCGGCTGCGGCAAATCATATCTTGATGGCTGCCCGGATTTGTGGACCCCTGAAACATGGATCAATGAACTGATTGCGCTGAGGAAGTACCTGCACCTGGATCATGTCCACCTGCTTGGCCAGTCCTGGGGCGGCATGCTTGAAATCCTGTATATGAATCACTGTCATCCAGAAGGTGTTTCTTCTGTAATCTTGTCCAGCACGCTTTCCTCTTCCGCATTATGGGCCAGAGAACAGCACCGCATGATCCTTGATCTGCCAGAATCAGAACAGCAGGCAATTGCCAGGGCAGAAGAAACTGGAGACTATCAAAATCCGGATTATGTGAAAGCCAATGCACATTACATGAAGCTGCACTGTGCAGATGAACCGACAGAAAAAGATCCGGAATGCCTCAGAAGAGCGAAGCGGTCCGGATCGGAATCATACCTGTATGCCTGGGGACCGAATGAATACACGCCAACCGGCACATTGAAACATTATGATGAAACGGAAGGATTGAAACAGTGGACCGTACCGGCACTGATTATCAGCGGTTCAGAAGATCTCTGTACCCCACTGGTCGCAAACACCATGGCTGAAGCGATCCCACACGCTGAATGGAAATTGATCGAACATGCAAGGCACATGTGCTTCGCGGATCAGAATGAGCAGTACTGCAGTATCCTGAATACCTGGTTGGAACAGAATGACTGAATCTCAGCCATTCTTTTTATGATGATGCCCCATCAGCAGGCCCCAGCCAACTAACGCTGCACCGGCCGCAATCACACTGACCAGCAGTCCGACTGCCGCTTTGGCAACGCCTGCTTCTTCCTCTTCGTCGAGATCCTCGACATGCAGAACATCCAGGTCGTCTCCCTGTTCCTTCTCTTCTGTTTCAGGTGCTTTGTTTTCTTCGCTCATGACTGTGTTCTCCTTTTCTCTATGCGGTTCATGATATTCAGCCTGTACTTCTTGAGGTACAGGAACTTCTGTTTTCTGAGGCATCAGGATGCTCAGATCCGGCATGGTATCCGCAAGTGATTCCAGCTCTTCCGGGTTCAGCCGCTTCAGCTGTTCCAGCGGATCCTTTGAATCATTCTTTGAAACACTCAGATCTGCAGACACATCCGGTCCGGAAAGATCCTGAACCAGAAGATTCAGTGTCCGGGTATTTTCTTCATCCGTCTTTTCATAGTCATATTCAAAATCAAACTGACTGCTGTTCTGCTTTTCTGTCATGGATTTCCTTACATGGCTATTTTACCACATCCATCATTTGAGCCTTCATATGCAAAACTGCCAGTCCGTATACAGAAGTGAAGAAAAAGCCCTCCAGTATCCACTGGAAGGCCTTGAACCTGCTTCAATCTCAATAATTTTCTTTGCGGATTTCGAAGTAGCTCTGCGGATGCTGGCATACCGGGCAGACTTTCGGTGCTTCTTTTGCAACAACGATATGTCCGCAGTTGCGGCACTGCCAGGTGGTTTCATCCTTGCGGACAAATACTTCACCGCTCTTGATGTTGGCCAGCAGCTTCTCGTAGCGTGCTTCATGCTCGCTTTCGATCTTTGCTACACCGCGCATCTTGAATGCGATCTCTGTGAATCCTTCTTTTTCAGCAGTATCAGCGAATTCCTTGTACATCTCAGTCCATTCGTAATGCTCGCCGGCTGCAGCCTGTGACAGGTTGTCTTCTGTTGCGTGGATTTCTCCGCCCTGCAGATACTTGAACCAGAGTTTTGCATGTTCCTTTTCATTATTTGCGGTTGTCGCAAACAGGTCAGCGATCTGCTCGTAGCCGTCTTTCTTAGCTCTGCTTGCCCACCAGTCATACTTGTTGCGGGCCATGCTTTCGCCGGCAAATGCAGTTTCAAGATTCTTTTCTGTTTCTGTTCCTTTAAGATCTTTCATGTACTTGAATCCTCCTGTCTTCATTATACCCAATTTTAATTTCTTTGAAATACTTATTGATACTTTGTCTCAATTACGCCTGACTTTTCTGCTCAGGTGTCTGTTTGGATCCGCTTTCCGGTGAATCGCTCAGTGCCCTGGCAGAACCTGCCGCCGTCGGCAGTACAAACCAGAACGTACTGCCCTTTCCAACCATGCTTTCAACACCGTACTCTGTATGATGCAGATCCAGAATCTGTTTCACAATCGCAAGACCGATTCCAGAACCGTTGGAAACCCGTACATGTTTCTTGTCAATCTTATAGTAGCGATCCCAGATATCATTCAGTTTTTCCTGCGGAATACCTTCGCCGAAGTCCTGAACTTCAATCTTTGCCTTGTCTTTCAATGTACTCAGCCGGATCACAACATGTTTCTTTGCACCGCCATAGTTGATTGCATTGGTCATGAAGTTGTTGAACACCTGTTCAATCCGCTTCTCGTCGCCATGCACCATGACACCGGCCTGAACTTCCATATCAAACTGGTAGTTCTCCTGAACGCGGTAGACGTCATACTTCTTCATCTGTGTTTCCACAAGATCCGAGAGACTGAAGTCTGTCTGTTCCAGTTTGATCTTGTTTTCCTGCATCTTGGAGAGATCCAGCAGGTCATTGACCAGTGCAGTCAGACGGTTGGACTCATCTATGATGACCTGGATATTCTCGTCGGTCTTTTCGCCCGGCAGATCCCGCATCATTTCGCCATAGCCGCTGATCATCGTCAGCGGAGTTCTCAGGTCATGGGAGACATTGGCAATCAGGTCACGCTTTGCCTGATCCGCCTTCTTGATATCTGTCGCAGCCTGGGCCAGTGTTTCATTCAGCTGCTGCGCTTCTTCATACTGATTATTCTTCGGATTGCTTTCAAAGATCCCCTTTGGCAGCGATCGCGCCTCATTTGTAATGGACGCCAGCGGTTTGATAATCGTCTTGTTCATCAGGAATGTCAGTACTACAACTGCAACCAGCACGAAGAGCGTGATCCAGATCAGCTGGGAGCTCAGCGTTTTGGTGGTCGCGTTGACCGGTGACACACCGGAATAGACCATGACAATGTTCCTGCCGGAGTCTGTATCAACGATTTTGGTATAGATAATATTTTTGAATCCATCCGATTCCGGATTGGAATAATCCGACATATTGGAGGTATACATATATGAGCCGTTGTTTTCTTCTGCCAGGGCAACCTGACTGAGGATATCAGAGTAACTCATCCGGTACAGTACACATCCGACATTGCCGGAATCATCTCCGGAACTCGCATTGATGATACGGACGCAGGTATCGTTCTGCGCGGAAACGGAATAAATGATGCTGATGAGATTGTCGGAATCCAGATTCTCTACAATTTCATTGGCCGCATTCTTCACCGTGGAAATCTTATAGCGTTCATACATCGGCTGCAGCAGCGCAATCTGAAAAAGCCAGATCAGGGAAATCAGCACCGCCGCAAAGACCAGAAGATATTTAGCTATTTTCCACTTCAGGCTTATTTTCTTTTTCAAAGCGGTATCCGACTCCTCTCAGAGTAACGATGTATTTGCTGTAGTCACCAAGATTCTTTCTCAGCAGTTTGATATGGGTGTCCAGCGTACGGTCATCACCGAAGAAGTCATATCCCCAGACATTCTGGAGAATCTGCTCTCTGGTCAGGGCAATGCCGGTGTTCTTCACCAGGTATGCCAGCAGCTCATACTCTTTAGGAGAAAGCTGAACCCGCTCACCGTCAATGGAAACCACTCTTGCCGAGTAGTCAATCTCCATTCCGTCAAGACGGAACGTATCCGTTTCTGCAGCAGACGGATGCACCCGCTTCAAAATTGCATGAATGCGCATCATCAGTTCCTTGCTGGAAAACGGCTTGACGACATAATCATCGACACCAAGATCAAATCCATGTACTTTATCGTATTCTTCGCCAAGTGCAGACAGCATGATAAAAGGCAGCTCAGGCTTGGTCTTTTTAATTTCCTTGCAGGCTGAGAAGCCATCCAGATTCGGCATCATGATATCCATGACGACCAGATCATAGGTATTCTTGGAGCACTTATCGACTGCATCAAGACCGTCGCAGGCCTCATCTACCTTGAATCCCTCATACTCTGCATATTTGCGGATCATCTGACGGATCTTATCTTCGTCATCAACAACCAGAATTTTTGTCATCACCAGTTCCTCGTCCTTCACCGCTATATTATCGGCTTTCTGTGAACCCTGTGTGAATTCTTTCAGAGTTTTTCAATCACATCGCAGGCAGAATCCAGTTCCTTTACCTTCAGATCTTCAATCGTGCCATTATCGCATGCCTCTGCATGTTCCGGACGCAGCGGAATCTGCGCCAGCACCGGCAGATGGTACTTCTCGGATACTTCCGGAAGATGGGACTTGCCGAATACTTCCATGCGGTTTCCGCACTTGTCACACTCGACATAACTCATATTTTCAATCAGGCCCAGCACTTTGATATTCATCATGTTGGCCATATTGATTGCCTTTTCAACAACCATGGCGACCAGATCCTGCGGCGTTGTCACGACTACAATGCCATCCAGCGGTACAGACTGGAACAGCGTCAGCGGAATATCGCCGGTTCCCGGAGGCATATCGACGAACATGAAGTCGACATCATTCCAGTAAACCTCTGAGTAGAACTGCTTGAGTACCCCCGCAACCATCGGGCCGCGCCAGATGATTGGCTGGTCATCCTTCTCCAGTAACATGTTTGCAGTAATCAGCTGGATGCCGCTTTTGGTCTCGGCCGGATAGATCAGATTGTCCATGCCGGATGCCTTTTCGTGAACGCCGAATACCTTGCCCATGGATGGACCTGTAATATCGCCATCCAATACCGCTGTACGGTGATTCCTGCGCTGCATCTCACTGGCCAGAGCTGCTGTCACAAATGACTTGCCGACGCCGCCTTTTCCGGAAATGATGCCAATCGTCTTATTGACCTTTGATTTCTCATTCAGCTGAATGCGGAAATCATGTGCTTCCTTGAACTTCTCGAATGCTTCTCCTGAACCTTTATTTTCGCTCATACTTCACCTCGGTATTCATTGTAACAAATCTGCCCTTTTCATGCACAGAATTTGATATTTACCCCGCTCACAGTACAGTGCTGTGATAAAATAGTTCCGTTTGTTGAGAAAAGGAGAACTCACATATGGCTGGTTATGTTGTCGTAGGAGCACAATGGGGTGATGAAGGCAAGGGAAAGGTAGTAGACCTGCTTGGCACCCACATGGACATGGTGGTACGTTTCCAGGGCGGCAATAATGCCGGACACACCCTGGTCGTCAACGGGAAGAAAACCGTGCTTCACCTGCTTCCTTCCGGAATCATGAACGAAAAGGCAGACTGCATCATCGGACCGGGCGTTGTCGTCAATCCGTTTGTCCTGCTGAGTGAAATTGATACGCTGGAAAAAGAAGGACACAGCTGTTCCAATGTGAAGATCAGCGACCGTGCACATCTCTTGATGCCCTATCACATCCGTCTGGATGAACTGATGGAGCAGCGTGCAGGCGCCGGCAAGATCGGCACCACCAAGAATGGGATCGGCCCATGCTACGCTGATAAATACACCAGAATCGGTATCCGGGTATGCGATCTCAAAGACTGGGATGTCTTCCAGGAGAAACTGAAGTCCGTACTGGAACTCAAGAATGAAGAGATTACCAAGATCTACGGCGGCGAGCCATTCGATTATGATGAGATGGTCAAACAGTTTGACGAGATCCGTCCGCGGATTGTCCCGATGATCTGCGATGCAGTTGATAAAGTGAACAAAGCACTGGATTCCGGTAAGAAAGTACTGTTCGAAGGCGCCCAGGCAAACATGCTGGACATCAACTATGGCACATACCCTTACGTCACTTCTTCTTCCCCGACTTCTGCCGGTGTATGTGTCGGTGCAGGTGTTTCCCCATTCAAGCTTGGAAGAGTATTCGGAGTAGCCAAGGCATACAGCACCCGAGTCGGTGAGGGACCATATCCGACGGAACAGATCAATGCAGTCGGCGATGAACTCCGCGAAAAAGGATTTGAGTATGGCGCAACGACTGGCCGTCCGCGCCGGACCGGCTGGCTGGATCTTCCGGTATTGAAGCAGGCAGTCAGATTGAACGGCCTCACTGATCTTGCCATTACCAAGATTGATATTCTCTCCGGCTTTGACAGCATTCCGGTATGCACCGGCTATGAGATTGACGGCAAGGTATATGACACAATTCCGGCATCCTTGAAAGATTACGGAAAAGCCAAACCGGTCTATGTGAATCTGCCGGGCTGGCAGGAAGATATCTCCCATGTTGAGAAATGGGAAGATCTGCCGGAAAACTGCAGATCCTACATCAAATACATTGAAGACTACACCGGCGTCAAGGCATGCCTGGTATCCGTCAATCCAGACCGTACCGGTTCCATCATTCTCAAAGATCTGCTATAAGAAATCAGCCGCTCAATAAAGCGGCTTTCTTCTGCTTATTTCAGGATGCACTCCAGCGTGGTCTCCATTGGTTTCAGCCCCTGCTTTTCGTAGAATTTTTGGGCACTGCTGTTGAATGACCAGACATTGAGCGTGACATTGTAGCAGCCGATCGATGCTGCATGGGCTTTGACCTGTTCAATCAGAAAGGATCCGACATGCATGCCCCGGCAGGATTGTTCTACACAGAGATCATCGATGAACAGTGTCCTGATCGGTGTCCGGTTATTGGACCCTGAATAGTCTTTGAGGATACAGAATGCATAGCCGAGGATCTGATCCTTGTCATCCGCTGCCACAAAGATCGGTTTCTGATCATCCTGGATCATGATGGCCAATTGTGCTGCCGTGTACTTCACGGTATCAGGGATAAAGATATCCGGTCTCCCTTCGGCATGGATGTTGAGTACCTGCATCAGCAGCTGTTCGATCTGTTCAATATCGTTGTTTCTGGCCCGTCGGAATTCCATCATCTGTTCCCCATTTCTGTTAGCAACGATTATAGCACCCTGCTTCTGTATTTTCGGATATACTTGGGGAAGAAACCGGAGGAATCATCCATGGTACATGGAATCACCATTGAGATCTGTGCAGGATCTTTCACTGACGCATTGACAGCGGAACGTTTTCCAGTTGACCGGATTGAATTGAACTCTGCCCTGGAACTTGGCGGACTGACTCCCAGTCTTCATACCTTCCTGAGCGCAAAGGCCAACTGCACCAAACGGATTATCTGTATGGTGCGTCCAAGACCTGCCGGGTTTGTATACAGCCTGCAGGAAACAGAAATTATGTTCAGGGATGCGGAAGAATTCCTGGATCACGGGGCAGACGGAATCGTCTTCGGCTTTCTGAACCCGGATCATACCGTTGAGAAAACGCTGACTTCCAGGATGGTATCCCTGATCCACAGGTTTAAAGCAGAAGCTGTCTTCCATAAGGCATTTGATGAAACACCGGATCCCTTCCAGGCAATGCAGGATCTTGTTGACTGCGGGGTTGACCGGGTATTGACCTCGGGACAGAAACCGGATGTACCGCAGGGTGCAGAACTGATCCATTCACTGATCCATCAGGATGGAGACAGAATCCAGATCCTGCCGGGCGGCGGTGTCAATGAACACAATATCGCTGCAGTATTGAAAGAGACCGGCACAGCCCAGATCCACTTCAGCACCAAGACCTCCCTGCAGGACTGCGGCAGTTACTTTGCTGTTTCAGCCGCAAAGATCAATGCCATTCTTACCGCGATGAAGCCAGTCGCTGATCTTAATGGCAGACATGAACAGCTGAGCGGTGAAGACATTGAAATGCTGGATCAGGAACCTTACGAAGAGGCCATCTCACCTGCAGGCATGGATGATGACCGTGATCACTGAGATTGTTTCATTTCCAACTGTTACTCAGAAAGCAGTTTGAATTCCCTTTGGAAACTGCTTTGGCATTTTGAATCATCAAATCACTTATGCTTGCATGTCTTATGATTTCATCCGCATCTGCGCTGGTATCGTGCTATGATATCAGCGTATTATTTGTGTTGTTTTTCCAACATGGAGAATTCAGATGAAAAATGAAATGGATATCATCCGGAGTGCCCGTATCTTCAAGGGTATTCCAGCTGATGAATTTGAACTGATGCTGGCAACCCTGGACTGTCAGCTCAAGCACTATCACTCCAGACAGACCATTCTCTCCCCGGGCAGACATATCAGCCGGGCCGGGTTCCTGCTGGAAGGATGCGTTGATATCAACCACGAAAGCTACTGGAATGATCATACCCTGCTCAGGACAGTCAACCGCGGTGAACTGTTCATGGAATCATTTGCCTGTGTGCGCGGCGCAGTATCAGACTTTTCTGTAGTCGCAAAAAAAGAGAGTATTGTACTCTGGTTCAATCTCTACGACATCATGAACCTGGAAGACGGGGGTCAGTATCACTCCATCCTGATCCGCAATGTCATTTCTGAACTGGCCTCCCATGAACTGTCATTGAATCACCGGATGATTCATCTGGGTCAGCATTCAACGAAAGAAAAGATCCTCTCTTATCTTTCCGAACAGGCTTTTCAGAATCACTCCAGTGAGTTTGATATTCCGCTTGACCGTCAGCAGCTTGCAGATTATCTGTCGGTGGAGCGCACTGCCATGTCTGCAGAACTTTCAAAGCTCCATAAAGCAGGCTATCTGGACTGCAACAAGAATCACTTCGTGCTGCACCAGCGGAAAGAAAAGCAGATCATCTGACCTGCTTACTTCCCGAGAATTGTATTGACTTCTGTCTGGGCATCTTCAATATTGCTGCAGACAACCAGGATGACTTCCGTGCCATTGTCTTCAATGACGGCGTTATCCAGTTTGAATACTTCATCCGGATAATAATTCTGCATCTGTTCTTTCTGTGACTTCAGATATGTTTTGATCGCTGACTTGCAGGAATCAACATCGGTTGTGGCAAACACCCCTACCACATCTGCCGTTTTGTCATTGGCAATGTAGACACTCTCGGCAGTAACCACTCCGTCATCGAAGAAGAACAATCCCTGTACGATCTTGTCTTCCACACTGTCCATCTTATCGGTCAGCTTCAGGTCGGTCACAATCTTCTGTGCAGTGGATGCGGCATCGTCAGATGTCACTTCTGCAGTTGAAGCAGAGGAACTGCTGCAGCCAACCAGCAGCAGTGCTGCCAGTGCACTACTCACAAACTTCTTTAACATAATCTTCACTCCTTACGACATGTGTTGCAATATAGTCTTCCAGGACATGCGTGCCGGATGGCTGCAGATGCAGGCCGTCAGCAACATAGTCCGGGTTAATCTTACCATCGTCCCCATCCAGCGCATAGTCCGGGTTCAGGTAATAGCAGTAATTAGTTTCAGCAAGTGTAATCATATGCTGATTGAGGTCAGAAATCTGCGTATTCAATTCATCATCCGTCAGTCCGGAGATATAGTCCGGATGATAGGAAAGAATAATGTAGATGTTTGAATCTAGATTGTTTTCCCTGAGCATGGTCAGGATTTCCTGATACTGTTCAGCCCATGGATCAAAGGTCTTGTTGCGGATTCCGTTGATACCAAACAAGAGGTAGATATTGTTCTTGGTGGTAGTGCTCAGAACATCATAGAGGGTTGCCCCGTCCGTCCGTTCATCCACCTTCATCGTCTTGATCAGCATGATGTTGAGTGATGTCACATATTCAATCTCAGCATCCGGGTGGGTACCGTACAGTGACAGCGATCCCATGCGGGAATCTCCGGCAAACAGCGTATCGGCATAGTAGGATTCGTCCACTGCGTCCGATGTCGGAATATCACCGGTATAGTCATAGGTATCAATGGCCCGGCAGGCATACTGTTCCGTATCTGCAGACGCAGATGAAACCGGTACCGTGTCTGCAGTTTTACCGCTGCAGCCGGCAAGCATTGAAACCGCAAGCAGTTCAACGATCAGCTTCTTCATTGTTTGAACAGATCTTCACTTTCCTGGTCTTCATCCTCACCGAACTTCGGCAGTTCCGGCAGTTCGTCAAGACTGTACAGTTTAAAGGAATCCATGAATTCCGGGGTAACTTCATAAAGAATCGGTCTGCCCGGCGCATCGCTGCGGCCGCTTTCCTTGATCAGATCTCTGGCCAGCAGTTTTCTCAGCATCATATCAGCACCGACGCCGCGGATTTCTTCAATTTCAACACGGGTAATTGGCTGTTTGTATGCAATGATTGCCAGTGTTTCAAGGGCAGCCTGGGAAAGGGTTGCTTCCTTGCCCATCTGAAACAGGTTGCGGGCATACTCATGCACAAATGCCTTGGACAGAAACCGGTAGATACCGCCATAGTTGGCAATCTCAATTCCGTACTGTTCATCGGTATATTTCTTCTGCAGATCATCAAAGAATGCAGTGACCCGCTCTGTTTCAATGCCAAGTGCAGCAGCAGCCTGTTCCGCCGTCAGTCCACCATCGCCGACAATAAACAGCAGCCCTTCCAGGATTGCTTCTCCCCTGCCTGTATCCAGCGGCAGTACGGTCTGTACCGGTTTTGGATCAGCTGCCTGTTCTGCTTCAGCAGGTGCAGCTTCTTCTGTATCGGCTGATTCTGCAGGCTGATCTTCCGCCTCAGATTCTTCCTGCTCTGGTGCAGCAGCTTCCAGATCATTCAATTCCGGTGTATTTTCAGCAACTGTTTCAGTTTCTTCTGCTGTTTCCGTTTCAGAAAGCGGTGTTTCCTGTTCGGTTTCTTCTGATGCAGCATTGCCTTCTGAAGGATCTTCTGCATGTTCCGGAGCAGCTGCTTCAAGATCTTCCAGCTGCGGCGTATTCTCGGCAACCGTTTCAGATTCTGCCTGATCTGCAGTCCCTTCAGACGGTTCTTCCATAGATGCGTTTGGTTCTTCCTGCTCTACTGCTTCAGCAGCTTCTGCTTCTGCAGATGCTTCAATTTCCGCATCTGTATGTACTTCTTCCGGCTGACTGGCAGACTGTTCTTCTGTCTGTTCTGCTTCCGGATTCATGTTTTTCAGTTCCTGTTCGCTCATGAACGCATTGTCCCCCTGGAAAACCAGATCACATCATCCTGGTCTACTGTAAATACAAGTGTATGAAGCCGGGCAAGATCAAGCACTGCCAGGAATGTCGCAATAAACATCGGCATATCCTTGCAGTCATCCAGCAGATTCTCAAATCGGAAGGTATCCGGCAGTTTGTCCAGTTTTGCCCGGACTTCCAGTTCCCGGTCTTCCATGGAGATTTCTCTCTGGGTATAGCGAGTTTCAATCGGCTGGGCCAGCTGCATTCTCTGCAGTACCCGTCTCATTGCCCTGAGAAGGTCATTGGCATTTCCTTCATAAGGCAGGTTATCGGTTTCTTTCATCCATTGATCTGCTTCATTGGATACCGGTTTGGCCAGCATTTCCTGCCGCTCCTGGTACAGATCGCCCAGCTGGGAAGTCACTTCCTTGAACTGCTGGTACTCCAGCAGCCGTTTGACCAGCCGGTCCTTCGGATCTTCTTCATATTCATCGCCGAGTTCGCTCTCATCCTTTGGCAGCAGTTTCCTTGATTTGTACTCAATGAGTTCTGCCAGTTCCACCAGATACTCACTCGCCACTTCCAGGTGCATGTCGCTCATCGCATTCAGATATGAAATATACTGGTCCGTCAGGATATTGACATCCAGATCAAAAAGATCAAGTTCTTTCTCTTTGATCAGGTGGAGCATCAAGTCCAGGGGACCGTCAAATTTGTCTATCGTTACCTTGAATTCGTCCATGTTTTTCCCTTGAGAATTATACCAAAAAACACGCCCGTTCTCCATAGGAAGAATGAACGTGTTTCAGCCGTTATTTCACAACGATATTGACGATCTTATCCGGTACGGCAATCGTCTTGACAACCGTCTTGCCTGCCAGGTAGCTCTGCACCGTATCCAGTGCCAGACCCATTTTCAGCAGTGTCTCTTTGTCAGTTCCCTTGGCAGTATCGAACTTGCCGCGGATCTTGCCGTTGACCTGTACGATAATGGTCACTTCCTGCAGTGCCAGCTTGGATTCATCCACGGTCGGCCATGGCATATAGGCAATGGACTCTGTGCTGCCGGTCAGGATCTGGTTCAGTTCCTCGCCGACATGCGGGCAGAAGCAGCTCAGCAGTTTCACAAAGCTGATCATCATGTCCTTATTGACCTTGGTGTTCTTGTAGCAGTCATTGACGAAGATCATCATCTGGGAGATCGCTGTATTCATATTCAGCGTATCGATGTCAGAAGTCACCTTCTTGATCGTGAAGTTGTAGGAATAGTCCAGTTCCGGTGTCGGTTCATTCACAACCATCTCAGAGGTCGCAAGACGCCATACACGCTCCAGCCATTTTCTGGCTCCGTCCATTCCCTTGGTAGACCACGGCAGAGATGCCTCCAGCGGTCCCATGAACATTTCATACAGTCTCAGTGCATCTGCACCGTGGCTGGCAATCAGTTCATCCGGGTTGATGACATTGCCCAGTGACTTGGACATCTTGACGCCATTTTCCCCAAGGATCATACCCTGGTGGAACAGACGCTGCCATGGCTCATCACAGGATACTGCACCGATATCATGCAGCACCATGTGCCAGAATCTAGAATACAACAGATGCAGCACGGCATGCTCGGCACCGCCGATGTACAGATCTACCGGCAGCCAGTGATCCAGCAGTTTCTTGTCGGCAATCGCCTGATCGTTATGCGGATCAATATAGCGGATATAGTACCAGCAGGAACCTGCCCACTGCGGCATTGTATTGGTCTCACGTTTGCCCTTTTGGCCGTCAATGGTCACATTGACCCAGTCAGTGCAGTTTGCCAGCGGCGATTCTCCATCGCTGCTTGGCTGATAGTTGTCAGTTGCCGGCAGTTCCAGCGGCAGATCTTCCATGGCCACAGTACGCATCGTACCGTCTTCCATATGGATAATGGGGATTGGCTCTCCCCAGTAGCGCTGACGGGAGAACAGCCAATCTCTGAGCTTGTACTGGATCTTCTTCTGGCCGCAGTGATGTTCTTCCAGCCAGTTGAGCATGGAATCAATCGCTTCCTGCTTGCCCATGCCGTCCATCCAGCCGGAGTTGATATGCGGACCGTCCTGGGTATAGGCAGCTTCGGAAATGTCACCGCCCTCAAGTACCTGTGTGATCGGCAGACCGAACTTCTTTGCGAATGCATAGTCACGGTCATCGTGAGCTGGAACAGCCATGATGGCGCCGGTTCCGTACGTTGACAGTACATAGTCAGAAATCCAGATCGGCACTTCTTTGCCGTTGACCGGATTGATTGCATAGGCACCGGTAAATACACCGGTCTTTTCCTTGTTCAGATCCGTCCGTTCCAGATCTGACTTCTTGGCACAGACAGCCTGATAAGCCTTGACCTCTTCAGCCTGTTCTGGTGTCGAAATTTCATTGACAAACGGATGCTCCGGCGACAGGACACAGTAGGTCATGCCAAACAGGGTATCGCAGCGGGTGGTAAAGATCGTGAACTCCTTATCGGTATCCTTGATCTTCAGAACCACTTCAGCACCGGTGGACTTGCCGATCCAGTTGCGCTGCATTTCCTTGGTGGATTCCGGCCAGTCAATGGTATCGAGACCAGCCAGCAGTCGTTCTGCATAGGCAGTGATCTTCAGCACCCACTGACGCATCGGCTTGCGGATGACCGGATAGCCGCCGCGCTCGCTCTTGCCGTCAATGACTTCCTCATTGGCCAGTACAGTGCCAAGTTCCGGACACCAGTTGACCGGCATCTCTGCCACATAGGCAAGGCCGCGGTTGAACATCTGTTCAAAGATCCACTGGGTCCATTTGTAGTAACTTGGATCACAGGTGCAGATCTCACGGTTCCAGTCATAGGAGAAGCCCAGTGCCTTGATCTGTTCACGGAAGTGATCAATATTCTTGTAGGTAAACTCTCCCGGATGATGGCCGGTCTTCAGTGCATACTGTTCTGCCGGCAGACCAAAGGCATCAAATCCCATCGGGTGCAGGACATTGTATCCCTGCATGCGCTTCATACGGGCAACAATATCGGTTGCGGTATAGCCTTCCGGATGGCCTACATGCAGTCCCTGTCCGGACGGATATGGAAACATATCCATGACGTAGTACTTCGGCTTGGAGAAATCACTGGTATCACAGGCAAATGTCTGATGTTCTTCCCAGTATTTCTGCCACTTTGTTTCAATCTTCTGATGATCGTACGGCATGTTCAATGACCTCCTGCAGTCTTCGTAAAAAAAGACAGACTTAATCTAAGGACGTCTTCACAACGCGGTACCACCTTAGTTCACAGGATATCCCTGTGCGCTTGAACGGAATTTGTTAAAGCAGCTCCAGTCTGCCCCTGCTCGATCACCGAGTTCAGCTGTCTGATCACTCCGGGTTTCACCAATTCCCCGTCTCTCTTGACTGACCGTTCAACCTACTGATGTGACTTCTCTGCAGTGACTGTATTTTAACAGAGCCATGTCCAAACTTCAATGATCTGCACGCTTTTGATTGTGTTTGAAACGTGCTAGCATGATTGCATCACACGGAGGTAATGCCATGCAGAAACCAATGATCCTCTTAACCCCGAGAGCAGTCAATCCCAACGGGAAGAACCGCATCTATTACGATAATGAAAGCTACTTCACGTTTATCCGCAATAACGGCGGGATTCCGGTACTCTCCGGAACCGTGGATGAGACCATAGCAGCCAAACTGGCAGAACAGATGGATGGCCTGCTGGTTACCGGCGGGGAAGATATTGATCCAGCCCGGTTTGGGGAAGAGAACACCTATTCTGAAGTGATTGACCAGGATCTGGAAGAGACAGATATTCTGCTGTACCGTGCCTTCTGCAGACTGCAGAAACCGGTGCTTGGCATCTGCCGCGGCATTCAGATCATCAACGTCGCAGATGGCGGTACATTGATCCAGGACATCCATGCGTATGACCGCCATGCCCTGGAGCATAACCAGAGCCGCAGGGTTCCGCCAATTGTCAATTACATGCCTTCCCATATGGTCAAGTTTGTCCCCGGCACCCGTCTGTATGACCTGTTTGGTGAGACTTACGGGGTCAACAGTTTCCATCATCAGGCAATCCTGAAGCCGGCAGATGGCTTTACCGTATCAGCCTTCAGCCAGGATGGACTCATTGAGGCTATTGAAAAAGATCATGTGACCGCAGTGCAGTGGCACCCGGAACGCATGATCCATGATGAGAAACATCAGGAAATCATGAAGCGCTTTGTCAAAGACTGCCAGGACTAACGCAAGAGCCCGGCCATGGTCTCAACCACATAGTCCGGCTTTACCGTATCCAGCAGGCCGTCTTCGTGTTCATCCATGCCGGAAGTGACCAGCACCGTTTTGATTCCTGCATCAATGCCGCACTGGATCTCTGAATTCAGATGAGATCCAACCAGTATGGTTTCATGAATATCTGCAGACAGATAATTCATTGCCTGCACTGCCAGAATCGGCGAAGGCATTCCGCACTCCAGCGCTTCTCTTGCGCCGGCATATTCCATCATCCTGACAATGGACCCGCTGCCGATGGCCGGTCCGTTTTTGGTATACTCCATTCTCCGCGGATCAGTGGAAACAATCTGTGCGCCGGTCTCCATCAGTCTCAGACCATAGGAATAATCTTCAAATGACGCATGCCGGTCAGTGCCGATGAACAGCCAGTCCGCATGATCAAGATCTACCGCAAAGCCGCCTTCCTGCAAGATCTTCTGCATGCCCCTGCCGCCGATATATCCAGCAGTACGTTTGTCTGGATAAGCCTTCAGGATCGCATCAACGCCAGCCATGGTCGATGTATAGAACATGGAGGTCTGGATCCCCTTCAATCCGGCTGCCTCATAGGCATCTGCCATTTCACTTCTGAGATGGCTGGAATGATTTGTCAGAAACACAAATGGAAGGTTCTGCCTCTTCAGTTCACGGATGAACTCTGCAGCCCCAAATGATGCAGCACCGCCGCTGAACAGACAGCTCTCCGCAATCAGCCAATATTTACCAAGCATTCAACTACCTTCCTTCAGTCATTCAGTATACCTCATGAACAGCGACTGTGTGATATCATATTCAGGCAAAGGAACTGTTAGATGAAACTTGTACAGAAAGTAATACTTGTGCTGGCCCTTTTGATCTCCATTACCGGTGCGCTGCTCTATGATGCATTCTATGCCGCGCCATCGCGTTTCAGTGTGCGGCATGAGACACTGTCTTCCATCTATATTCCGGAACAGCTGGACAATATCAATATCCTGTTCTTCACAGATCTTGACTACGGCACCTTCATGGATGAATCCCGGCTGAACAAACTGGTTGATACCATCAATTCCCTCAGCCCGGATGTGGTCATCTTCGGCGGCGATCTCTTTGACAAAGATGCCACTGTGACGGATGACATGGTGCATACGGTCTCAGAGGCATTTCATTCCATCACTGCCCCGCTGGGCAAGTTTGCCGTGTTCGGAGACTTCGACTACGCCGATGATAACCGGAATACCCAGGTACAGACAGTGCTCTGGAATGCTGACTTCGAAATCCTTGAAAATAAATCAGTGCTGATCCGCAATACCGGATCGCAGTCCATCGCCCTGGTTGGAATTGACAACGGCGTCAACGGCACCCAGGACATTGATGCAGCATACGCTTCTGTATCCCGCACTGCCTATGTACTGACCGTCTGCCACACACCGGATTCCGCCGATGATGTACCTTCAGATATCACCAAGTACTTCCTTGCCGGACACAGTCTCGGCGGTCAGGTCTATTACGGATTCGGCGCCATGTATACACCGCCGATGGCAGAAGAATACCTGCGTGGAAAGCACACCGTCAAAAACAGTTTTACCATAGATATCTCAAGCGGTGTCGGAACGACCGGTGAAGATGTAAGGTTTCTCTCCAATGCAGAAGTTGTGCTCTATCGCCTCCAGCATAAGACAGTTACAGACAGCACAAATTGACGTTTTAAAAAGCCTTCAGGGAATCACTCTCTGAAGGCTTGATTTTGGTACACCCGACATGGGTGATAACTTGGTGGTGAAAGTCCACTGCGCGTATATGGCAACATGAACCAAAGCGCTAGCCGAAGGCAAGGTACAGTCCGCGAGGGCGTGCTGAAGGAAGCCGGATGTCA
>JAKVJO010000030.1 GCA_022486935.1 Solobacterium sp.
AGCGTTTCGTCAATGAGACTTCTGAACGTGACGTACTGTCACTGGCAGAGTTCAAGAACGGCATTGAAGTCAATGGCGTCAAGGGCGTCTTCCTGGAAATTGCCAATGCAGAAAGCAAGATTCCTGGCCCGTACCTGTATGGCGACGAAGATGTTGAAATGAGACAGTATGTACGCACAGTTGATGAACTGGCAGACCTGTTCACTGAAATGGGCATGCCTACCGATGCGGCAACTGTCAGGGAAACCATTGAGAGCTATGACAAGGCAGTCATGGCAGGTGAACAGCCTGCAGATGTTGCCAAGTCCACTGCAAGCAGATTGATCGGCAGCGCTGAACAGAATGCGGACGGTTCCTACAATGCGGATACCTACACCCTGGATGGGGTCAACCTGCGTGTCAGAGTCATGGCACCTTCTACCCACCACACCATGGGCGGTCTGAGTGTTGACACAGAACGTCACTGCCTGGATTCCAATGGCAACATCATCAAGGGACTCTATGCGGCAGGCGAAGTCACCGGCGGCATTCACGGCGGCAACCGTCTCGGCGGCAATGCCATCGTTGAAATCTTCGTATCCGGAAGAACTGCAGCCAAGGCTGTCAACGCAGACAACTAAATACCAAAGAGAACACTTCAGAACCTGGATCCAATCAGGCCCTGAAGTGTTTTCGTTTTCATCAGCTATAATGAACATGGAACAGATCAGAATAATGGAGGATTGAACGATATGAATATCACTGTATTGACCGGCAGCCCGCACGTGAATGGTTCTTCCAACCTGCTGGCGAAGCAGTTCATCAAAGGTGCTGAAGAAGCAGGACACCAGATCAAAGTGCTGGATGTTGCACATATGAGTGTGCATCCATGTATTGCCTGCGATCATTGCCATACTGCAGGCAGTTGTGTATTCCAGGATGATAATCAAAAGATCCAGAAGAATCTTCTGAAGACTGACATGATTGTCTTTGTCTCACCGATCTACTATTACATGATCTCGGCTCAGTTGAAGGCAGTCATTGACCGCTTCTACGGCTATAACGACGAAATGAGAGAACGGCATATCAAAGCAGCACTGATCACGGCTTCAGATGATGATAATGATGATGCCATGCCTTATGTGGAACAGTACTTTGGCAAACTATGCAGGTACATGAACTTCACCAACTGCGGCAGTGTGCTTGGTACAGGCTGCGGCACACCGGAGAAGACCTTACTGTCTGAGCATATGAAAGAAGCGTATCAGTTCGGGCAGGCACTGTAGAAGTGGAGAAATCAAGCAGCTGCAGGAAGTCTTGAACGAACAGGCTGCGAAGACACAGTCATGGAAGATAGGGAGGCAGCAGTGCACTCATATCTTCTTTTTGGTAATAATGATATAATCGATCGGTATCGCGAGGGAAGACAAAAACATGCGTATCACGGAGTTTCTCTTTAAAAAACATATCTCGTCCTTCCGGGTTATCCTGGTTGGATTCATGCTGGTAATACTGACTGGAACACTGCTGCTGATGACGCCTCTGGCATCTCAGGCAAGAGTGTGGACATCCTTCATCGATGCCCTGTTCACTTCTACCTCAGCAGTCTGCGTTACCGGGCTGGTTGTACATGATACCGGCACATACTGGTCCATGTTCGGGCAGGTCATCATCCTGCTGCTCATCCAGATCGGCGGCATTGGCGTTGTGACAGCGGCAGTATCCATTGCCCTGTACTCCGGACAGAAGATCGGACTGATGCAGCGAAGTATCATGCAGGATGCGATCTCTGCACCGCAGGTTGGCGGCATTGTCAGGCTGACCGGATTCATCATCAAGGGCACTGCGCTGTTTGAAGGGGCAGGGGCATTGATCATGGCTCCGACCTTCATTCATGACTTTGGATTCCTGAAGGGAATCTGGTATGCAATCTTCCACTCCATCTCGGCATTCTGCAATGCCGGATTCGATCTGATCGGTGTGCGTCATCCGTTCTCTTCCTTGACAACGTATGTCTCCAATCCGGTGATCAATATTACAATCATGGCATTGATCATCATCGGCGGCATTGGCTTCCTTACCTGGGAAGATGCCATGAAGTTTGGAAGACATTTCCGCAGATACCGTCTGCAGACCAAGATCATCCTGACTTCAACTGCTGTACTGATCATTGTTCCGACGGTCTACTTCTACTTCGGTGAATTCACAACCGGTACCAGCGGAACAAGATTCCTGGAATCACTGTTTACCGCAGTCACCCCGAGAACTGCCGGATTCAATACCGTAGACCTTGCGGCAATGACACAGGCCGGTCAGTTCATTGTGATTCTATTGATGCTGATAGGCGGCGCACCTGGTTCTACTGCCGGCGGTATGAAAGTCACTACGATCTCAACACTGTTTCTTGCAATGCGTTCTTCCATGCGCCAGAAGCACTATCCGACCTGCTATGGAAGACGGCTTGAACTGGAAATTGTAAGAGCTGCTGCGACAGTATTCTTCCTCTATCTGTCCCTGTTCTTCCTCGGGGCAATTGTGATTTCAAGACTGGAAGGACTTCCGTTGCTGGACTGCCTCTATGAGACAGCATCGGCACTGGATACGGTCGGTCTGACACTGGGTGTTACAACAAAGCTTCACACGGTATCCCGTGTGATTCTGATCTGCTATATGTATATTGGCCGCGTTGGCGGTATGACACTGGCATTCGCTGCTCTCAAGAGCAATCATATATCTGCCAAGATGCCTGCCGAAAAGATCATGATCGGCTGAATAAGGAGAATAAATCATGCAGAGTATTCTATTAATTGGACTGGGCCGCTTCGGCCGCAGCTGCTGCTACAAACTGAATGAACTGAATCAGCAGGTCATGGCAGTCGACAAAGATGAAGAGTGCGTCAATAAAGTATTGTCCTTTGTGACCCATGCCGAGATCGGCGACGGCACAGACGCAGACTTCCTGAAGTCACTGGGTGTCGGCGACTACGATGTATGTATCGTGGCAATTGGCGACAACTTCATTTCTTCACTTGAAACCACATCACTGCTGAAAGACCTGGGAGCCAAGAAAGTCATCTCCCGTGCTGCTTCACTGACGCAGGAGAAGTTCCTGCTGAGAAACGGCGCAGATGAAGTGGTATTCCCGGAGAAGCAGCTGGCATTATGGACTGCCATCCGCTGCAGTTCCAAGAATATCCGCAATTACATTGAACTCAGTGAAGGCTATTCCATCTATGAGGTCGATGTACCGGAAGAGTGGACAGGCCAGACGATTGCCAGCCTGGATATCCGTAAGAAGTACGATATCAATATCCTGGGCACCCGCAATAAGAATGCCAAGCACTATACCATGTCCGTCTCACCGACGACTGAACTGACCGGCGATCTTTCCCTGCTGGTACTGGCAAAGGATACAGATCTGCAGAAGTGCTTCAAAATCTGATGATAAGAAGAACAGTTTCGGAGACCTCTCTGGAACTGTTTTATCGCGCAGTGAAAAATGCATTGATAATACTGGACGTGAGAGAAAACAGGGCAACGCAGTATCGGAGTTATCATTTATAATTAGTGAAGAGAATTGGAGGTGAGTTCTATGCCGAATACATATACCCCACCATTTACAATGACCGACGAAATAACAAATCTTGTCATAGAAATAGCGGAACTGACCGGTGCCATGACTGTGTCTGAACAACTTTCAAATAACCCAAAGCTTCGCAGGGAAAATCGCATCAAATCGATTCATTCTTCTTTGGCTATAGAACAAAACTCTCTGACTGTGGATCAAGTCAGCGATATCATTGATGGCAAACGGGTGCTTGGCCCTCCACAGGATATCAAAGAAGCAAAGAATGCTTATGAGGCATACGAGGCCATGGCAGAACTGAATCCATATTCGATCGATGATCTTCTGAAGGCACATAAGATAATGATGGAGGGTTTGACAAAGGATGCCGGAACATTCAGAAGCAAAAATGTCGGCGTATATGCAGGCGATCAACTGATCCATGCAGGAACGCCCGCAAACTATGTGCCTGAATTGATGGGGCAGCTGTTTGAATGGCTGAAGACATCAAAATTGCACCCGCTCGTCAAGAGCTGCATATTCCATTATGAGTTCGAATTTATTCATCCTTTTTCAGATGGCAATGGCAGAACCGGGAGACTATGGCACACATTGATTTTGGCAAAATGGCAGGAGTTCTATCTTTGGATTCCGATTGAAACGATGATCCATGAGAGACAGCAGGATTATTATAAAATGTTGAATGCCTCGAATACTGCTGGAGAGTCTACAGTATTTGTGCAGTTTATGCTGGAATCAATCAGAGATCTTCTGTTGGAGTTATCACAAAATAATCATGCCAGCATTGAAAAGACATTAG
Organism: Solobacterium sp.; assembly: GCA_022486935.1. Lineage (GTDB taxonomy): Bacteria > Bacillota_I > Bacilli_A > Erysipelotrichales > Erysipelotrichaceae > Bulleidia. The sequence goes on from JAKVJO010000030.1 coordinate 4,365, forward strand.
ATGAAAAATTGATAGACCTTTTGAAAATAAATGGCAAGCGGTCGGCAGCTGAACTATCTACAGAGGTAGGTCTTTCAGCACGAACTGTCCAGAGAGCGCTGAGGAAATTAATGGAATCGGGGCAAATAGAGCACATAGGATCCAACCGGGGCGGGTATTATGTCGTGAAACAAAAATAGTTCGTGTCGTAATAAATGTCGCAATAACTGTCGTAATAACTGTCGTAATGGAAATGACCTGTCTTGCCGCCTGCAATTGTGAAAATTGTGATTTTTCATTGATTTCAGCAAGATATCCGGATTTTGTATGAATATCATAGGAAGGTAAATTTGTTTACTTCAAATTTGCTGATTTGACGGGCCAAATCATGAGACGGAACCGGTTTAATCGGGTATAATATTGCCCGTGGAGGCCTGTCAAAATGCCCTGTAAAAACGCGATTGTAATGGCTGCCGGAAAAGGCACGCGCATGCATTCGGATCTGCCTAAGGTATTGCACCCGATTTGCGGAATGTCCATGGCGGAACTGATTGTGCACAGTCTGAAGAAGGCTGGCGCAGAACGGATTGTAACAGTAGTAGGATTTGGGCACGAACAGGTGGAGAAGACCCTTCAGGGTCAGTGCGAATTCGCATTGCAGCAGCCGCAGCTTGGAACCGGGCATGCGGTCATGCAGGCAAAGCAGCTGGAAGGAACAGATGGCATCACGGTTGTCGCCAATGGCGATGTACCATGCATGCGCAGCGAGACCTTCGGGCAGCTTTATGATGCACTGAATGATGCAGATATGGCCGTGCTGATTGTCAGGCTGGAAGATCCTTCTGCTTATGGAAGAGTGGTCATCAGCCCGGATGGCAGTGTTGAGAAGATTGTGGAATTCAAGGACTGCAATGCTGACGAGAAAGCAATCCATGAGATCAATACCGGCATCTATGCATTCGATAACAGGAAGCTGTTTGAATGCCTGAAACTGCTGAAGAATGACAATGCACAGAAAGAATACTATATTACCGATCTGGTGGAACTGTTCAAACAGCAGGGCTACCGGGTGAAAGCAGTAGAAGCAGCTGATCAGGAAGAAGTGCAGGGTGTCAATGACTGCAGTGAACTGGCACAGCGGGAAGCTGTCATGCGCAGCCGTATCAATGAATCCTGGATGAAAAAAGGCGTGACCATGATCAACCCGGAATGCACGTATATCGGTCCGGAAGTGGAGATCGGCAAGGATGTCATTCTCTACCCCAATGTCACGCTGTACGGAAAGACTGTTATCGGGGATGGTGTCACCATCTATCCGAATGTGTTCCTGAAAGATGAAATTGTAGAAGCACATCAGGTACTGAAGTAAGGCACCAGCCGGACCTGTTCAGGCCCGTGATTCCATAAAACCAAAAGGAGAAGGGGAAAACAACCAATGGTAAAGGACACGATCATCTTAGCTCTCACATCCAGCACTGAACTTGCACAGCACATCGCCAAAGAGCTCAAACTTCCGCTCGGAAAGGTCAAGGTAGACCATTTCGCAGACGGTGAGATTCTGGTGACTCCGCAGGAGACCGTACGCGGCCGTTCTGTATTCATCATCCAGTCAACCTGCACACCGGTCACAGAACACCTGATGGAAGTACTTGTCTGCATCGATGCATGCAAGCGCGCCAGTGCCAAGGAAATCACAGTGGTCATGCCTTACTACGGATATGCACGTCAGGACCGCAAGGCAGATGCACATCAGCCGATTACTGCAAAGCTGGTCGCTGATCTGTTACAGACTGCCGGTGCCAACCGGATTGTCACCATTGACCTGCACGCTGCCCAGATCCAGGGATTCTTCAATATCCCGATTGATGATCTGACTGCAGTACCGCTGCTCGGTCATTATTTCTGCGAGAAGAAACTCCCGAAGGATCAGATCGTTGTTGTTTCCCCGGATCACGGAGGAGTTGTCAGAGCCAGAAGACTGGCAGAGATGCTCAATGCGCCGATTGCCATTGTTGACAAGCGCCGTCCCCGCCCGAACGAAGTTGAAGCACAGAACATCATCGGTGACGTTGATGGCAAGTACTGCTTCATCGTAGACGATATCTGCGATACTGCCGGATCACTGGTAGCCGCATGCCAGATGCTGAAGGATCATGGTGCCAAGGCAATTTACGCTTCTGTCACTCACGGTATCTTCTCCAAGGATGCACTTGATAAGATTGAGAAGTCCCCGATTGATGAAATGGTCATCTCTGATACCATTCCGCTCAGTGAGGAAAAGGCCAAGGCTTGCCCGAAGATCAAGGTGCTCACGGTTGCCGATATGCTTACCGAGACCATCGATGCCATTCAGAATCACACATCCGTCTCCCATGTCTATGACCGCTATGACACGGTCAGAAAACCGAAGCCGGAAAAGAAATAATCAGCAAACTCAAGCAAGGGACCTGCAGAACATGGTGCCCACTTCTATGCAAGAAGCCGCAAAGACGGCAAGCCAGGCAAGGCATGGATGCTTATCAACAACAGTGAAGAAGATACCGTGGTAACACTTCCGGTATCTGGTTCCTGCTATGTACTCAGTGCAGAGAATCTGCGCAGCGATTCCCTGAGCATTAACGGGCATGTCATGAAGGCAGACGAAACAGGAATGTTTATCCTCCCTGATGCCAATGAAGTGCCGGCTGGGGAATACTGCCTGAAGGCACATACGGTCACATTTATCCTGCTTTAATCCAAACGATTGCTGGGGGAATCCGTTCCCTCAGTTTTTTTCTGCTCAAACTAATTTATTTAGCATTGTATAAATGTGGGTCTCCTTATGTGATCTGGAGCCCACAAACTTAAGTCAAACTTAATTATATAAAATTATATAAATAAGTTTGACTTAACAGAAAACTTCAATAGAATAGAAGTAGATGATTTATAGGTTTGGAGGAAATATGGACAACTATAAAATTGATGTTGATATTGAAACTGTGAAAAATTTACTTGGATATAGTTTGGAAGAACTTGCCAAAATAACGGGCATTTCAATAGCGACGCTAAATAACAGCTTGAGAAATGCAGGGAATACAAGTGATGAAACATTAAATGAATTTTATGATGCTGTATTCGAAAAGAAATTACGGCTAAATCAGATTAAAGAACAATTGTACAGAGAAGAATATGCCTCTCAATCCCATAAGGTTTTATTTCATGGTGCAAAACGTCCGATTGAGGGAAAGATAGATTTGAAATATTCAAAGGGTAATAATGATTTTGGCAGAGGATTCTATTGTGGAGAAAGCCTTGAACAGTCAGCGATGTATGTTTCAAATTACAGTGCGCCTTCACTATATATTGTTGATTTTGATTCTAGCGGATTGAAGTCAAAAACATATCATGTAGATCGTAATTGGATGCTTACAATTGCATATTATCGGGGAACGTTGAACGATTACAATGACGCTCCAATCATACAGAAAATGGTCAGAGAGAATCGGAATATAGACTACTATATTGCACCAATTGCGGATAATCGTATGTTTGAGATTATTGACAGTTTTATAAATGGTGAGATAACAGATATACAGTGTCAACATTGCCTCTCTGCAACCAATCTTGGAAACCAGTATGTGTTTGTGAGCCAAAACGTTGTGAATCACGTTTCAATATTGGAACACTGTTTCCTTGCTACAGAAGAATTGCGTTACTATGCAAAGTTCCGCGAGGATTCAATATTAGTGAATCGTGATAAGGTGAAAATCGCTAGACGCCAATATCGGAATCAAGGAAAGTACATTGAGGATATTATAAATGAAACCGATTGATGAAGACGGACTGATTCTATGCAAAATTCAAGGGCGGATATTTGAACAGTCTCTTGAGCGTGTTGCCTGCAGTTCTCCGATTTTTCTGCGCCGGTTTATGTTTTCTGAAATCGCATCCAGGATGGACCGCCCGGGATTTCTTGATACAGGAATTTCTGATAATGGAATTTTTGAAGAGCTTTCCGAGGAATATCCAGACACATCCTACGGGAAGGTCAAGTACTCCCGCGAGGAGATGTACTGGATAGGATATCTCTATCGATACTGGAGTTATACACACGAAACGACAAGTAAGCATCTGTATCGTATTGTGAAGCCGCAGGAACTGAGAGAAGTTTATTATCCGTACCATTCACTGGATCCGGCTCAGGCGATTGAACGCATGATCGAAAGCAAAGGAATCCAGGAAGAAGATTATATCGCCAGAGGGAAAAAGATCATGAAAAAGATCTGGCAGGAACGCGGATTGATATAAAAAGGTGAAGCATGATCTGCTTCACCTTTATAAACGTTATTTCTCGATCAGTCCCAGGTGGACAAACGCCTTGTAGAGACCGTCATCATCAGTGTCTGCTGTTACATAGTCTGCCGCATCTTTGGCGGCCTGCTGACCGCTTCCCATGGCGACACTGGTGCCGCAGATCTCAAACATCGGAATGTCCACTGCTTCATCGCCGAATGCGATGGTATCTTTGATATCCCGGTGCAGGTAGGCAAGCAGATGATTGACGGCGTTGCCCTTGGTAATGTCTTTACAGCCAAGATCGCCGAACTGTGCTTCGCCTTCCTTGCCGCCCCAGAAGCCAGGTAACAGATCTGGGAATTCTACTCTGGAGTCCAGCTGATCCTGCCAGCTGTTGAGCATGTAGCTGATCTTGTTGACATCTTCACGGTACAGATCTGCGCCGTAGATCATATCCGGGAAGAACTTGTCACACATTGCCTCAGCCTTGTCACCAAACTGATGGGACAGGCCCTGAATCATTTTGTCTTTGAAGTGCTCAGATGCGTAGAGGCCGCTGTTGGCTTCCAGGTAGAACTCCATGTTGCGGCTGTGGCACCAGTCGACTGCGTGTCTGCACTGCTCTGCACTCACGTGCTGGTGCATGACGATATTGCCATGGTCTTCCACATAGCAGCCATTGCCTCCGATCATGCCGTCAAAGCCGATATCCCAGATAGGCTGGTATACTTCCGCCTTGGAACGTCCTGTGCACAGATACGCCAGATGCCCGTTCTTTCTTGCCTGCTGCACTGCATATACAGCCGATGCAGGTGCTTCCGTGGTGCTCTTGGACCCGGTCAGGGTGCCGTCAACGTCAATGAATAAAATTTTGGACATGAATATCAAATCCTCCTGTTATGTTAATCATAGCGAAATACGGCACTCCCTGAATGAGAAAGAGTTCCGGATTTTTGCACAAAACAGGAGAATACCCTGACAAAAATATCCAGAACAGGAGTTTCTTCACAAGCCAAGAATCTCAGTATTCTGCTGAGACACTTCTTTTTCCGCATGGCCATGCACAATGGCGGAGCTGTACCATGCAGGCATGAAAGAAAGAACGCCTCTGTGTGTTAGAATAGGGTCCGTAACCACTTATGACAACACTATGGAGAGAATCAAAACCGATATCTGACGGAACCCAGCTGCCCAAAGCAGAACTGGTTTCACAAATACAGAATGCCGCGGAAACAACCATGATTGAAAAGGCGGACCTGATTGCCGGCTGTGCCAGTCCGGAAGACGCCAATACCAGAAGAACTGATAGTTCAGTTGGTCTGCTGGTGCTGTTTGGCTCTGCGGCAGACATGGATAAGAGCCGGGGACAGTTTGCGGACCAGTATCATCCGGAGTCAGTAAAAGACTTTGTGGATATGCAGGGCATGATCAGGGAAGTGCTGGACCGGATACCCCTGGATGAAACCGGGAAGTCCTACGCACTTTCACGTACGCTGTATCTGAAAACAGAAGAAGACCTTCAGGCAAAGAAGACACTGAAGACCAATAAACAGTCAGAGTACCGCCGGGCAGTCACCGCACTGAAGAGCTTGCGTACAACTGACAGCTGGCTGAACAGGGAAAATGCCAGACAGATCAATAAAGTCACTGCCATGGAGCGCGAAGTCAGAGACTACGCCGACGCAAGGCACAAGGAAGAACAGAAGATCCAGGATAACAAAACTGCCCTGGAACAGCTCGATCATTCGCTGATGAATCAGGAAGAAGTGATCCAGAAACTGGATCATCAGATCCTTTCCCTGCAGCAGGATCTCGGAGAACTGGACCGGCAGGTCAATGCCGGAAATCGTGTCTTCCAACATGCCCGCTGGGTGGAATGGAAAGCACAGCAGGACAGCAAGCGCATTGAACTGAAGCAGTTCCAGGATACGCATCTCGACAGCGAACTGGCACTGAAGAAACTGCAGGAAGAACGCACTCAACTGTCTGAGGCACTGGCCGCTTCCGATACAGAGATCACAAGACTTGAGCAGGCCAGAAGCGAAGCTGCCAAAAATCTGATCAAGGCAAGACAGGGCTATGCCGGCGGAGAGAAGATGTTCGCTGACAGCCAGGACCGCATCCATGAACTGGAGAAACGGATCAGGGGACTGGAAGCACCGCTGGCCCAGAGTGAGATTGATTATAACGAAGCACTGAAGCGCCGCCTACCTTCTGCCTTTGCACTGCTGCAGGGATTTGTTGCCTGCTCTTATACGTATCGGGCAAAGCTGAATGAGATCGCTTCACTGAACGGCAAAGAAGAATGCACTGCCGGCATGATCTCCACCGTGCTGTTTCTCGTACCGGCACTGATGGCCTCCGGCACCAACGCTGCAGAGTTCTTCAAATCACAGAAAGAAGATATCCCATCTGTTGTATTCCTTGCGGATGACCAGCAGACGGACAAGTGTTTCCCTTATCAGATCATCTTTGCATAACAGACCGGTTCCGCGTGGATCGGTCTTTTCATATGGACATGCAAGCACGTCAGCACTAGAATAGTCTCATTATTTCAAAAGGGGGATTTCAAGTATGAGACCGTATACTGCAGCGCGCTTTGAAAAACACAGAACCGGCATCACGGAACAGATCCAGTGCCAGTATGACGACCTCATTGATTTCCGCATCGGCGACCCGGATCTGACCACCAGCACACGAATTATTGAGCAGGCCGCAAGAGATGCCTGCAATGGCTACACCCACTACATGGGATCATTCGGAGATCCGGAACTGATCAATGAACTTGTTGAGTTCTTCGAGTCTGAATACGATCAGGACTATACACCCGATCACTTTATGATCACTGCCTCAGGCTCCCACGCCATGTGGCTGGCCATGCAGGTGACACTGAACCCGGGTGATGAAGTGATCATTACAAATCCGTGCTTTGATTCCTATCCGCTGCAGATTGAAGATGCCGGCGGTAAAGCAGTGCGTCTGAAACAGAAACCGGAAAACGGCTGGCAGATTGTGCCGGAAGAACTGGAACAGCTGATCACTCCAAAGACCAGGGGAATCGTACTCAACACGCCGAATAATCCATGTGCTGTCTCCTGCTCAGACGAACTGCTGAAGGCGATCGCAGATATCGCAGAGAGACACGACCTGCTCGTGTACGCAGATGATATTTATACGATCTTCTCCTATGTCAGACCATTCACACCGATTGCCGCACTTCCCGGTATGAAAGAACGGACGATTACCGTCCGCAGTTTCTCCAAGGATTATGTCATGACAGGGTGGCGGCTTGGCTTCATCCAGGCAGTGCCGGAAGTGATTCAGGCAGCCGGGGCACTGAATGGGCATATCGTCTATTCTGCACCGAGCGTATCTCAGCGGGCAGCAGTTGCGGCATTGCGTCTGCGCCATGAATTGCAGCCGATGATTCAACAGGAGTTTCAAAAACGCGCAGAGTGTGCGCTGAAGCGGATGAGCGGGATTCCGTACTTTGACTGCGGAACACTGGACAGCAGTATCTACCTGTTTCCGGGAATCCAGAAAACCGGATTATCTTCTGAAGCGTTCTGTGCGAGGATGCTGCAGCAGGCACATGTGGGATTCTTCCCCGGCAATGCATTTGGTTCACAGGGAGAAGGATATATCCGGATTGCACTGACCTGCAGTGAAGAACAGATCAACGAAGCGTTCGACCGCATTGAACAGTTATAGTCAGCAGGGTATAAAAAAGGAGAGACTTCAGTGGAAGTCTCTCTTTCAGTTTTCCTGTTCGTTAGATTATTTCTTAACGACGTTGGAAGCCTGCGGGCCACGATCGCTCTGTGTAACGTCAAACTCTACAGCCTGACCTTCATCGAGAGTCTTGAAGCCATCGCCCTGGATTGCGGAGAAATGTACGAAGATATCAGTGCCGTCATCGGCTGTGATAAATCCATAACCCTTCTCTGCGTTGAACCACTTAACCTTGCCTGTTGCCATACTATTTATGAATCTCCTATTCTAGTGTATTCATATCACTAGATAGCTTTTACTCATCGCTCGGGACTTGTATAACACTTCATAGCTTATGAACACTGCTATTAAAATAGCACCTGCGAATAAATAACACAAGTGTTTTCGGCGTCAAATTTCAACGCGGACGTTGTTAACCGGTTTGAAATCGATCGTCTGATGAGCGAGAATCCAGTCCGCCATCAATTCAACCATGCCCGATGGAATTTCTTTTTCGGTTGGCGCATCTTTGATCATATTGAAGTTTCCGCCGCCGGCAGCCCGGTAGTTGTTGAGGCACAGTGTAAAGGACATGTCGTCTGTAACAGGGGCTCCCTGGTATTCGAGGCGGGTGATCCTGGAGCCAACCGGGTTGGATACTTTGATCGTATAGTCGATGCCGTCCACCATGTCATAGTTGTAGTGCTGCGGCTTTGGCAGGGCATAGGAAGGATTGACCGCGATCGTTCCATTTTCAATGGAGAAGTACTCGGCATCCTTTTCCAGATATTCCTTCAGCACTTTGCCAGAGACCCGTTTGACCGTCAGGGTATTTGGATACACGTAGGTGGAGACCAGATCACGCATGGTGATAGACGGCCGGAACCCGGTAGCCCCGAGAAACAGTGCACTGGCTGAAAGCTGGGCACCGCTTTCGTCCATGGCCACTCTGTTGAGGAATGTGATGACCTGTGATTTATGGAGACGGGCATCAAACTCATCCGTGATCCGAAGATCAATCTTTGAAGTGCCAAGGGGAGAATCCAGCCACTTCTGGCAGGCGGCTTCTTCATTATCGCAGAGTGACATGAGATGTTGATCTGCGTCAGTGTCAGCCTGGATCAGCGAAGGGGTAATGGTATGGGTCAGCGGATCGATCTCAATGCATGCAAGTTCACTGCCGGAGTCATGGGTCTGGGTCACTGCAATGCCATTGACCATTCTTGCAATGGAGCGGTGCTGGTGGCCGGTAATCAATACATCAATGCCTTCGATCTCCTTCAGCATGCGGCATCCCTGGTTCTCGCCGGTATCTTCTTCGGTTAATTCCCAGGTATCGAGGTCGCGTTCAAAGCCGCCGTGATAGATGCCGATGATGTAGTCCGGATGTTCATTTGACTGGATTGCTTCAACGCACTGTTTCGCAGATTCAAAGGCATCCGGGAAGCTGCAGTGGGCAATGTGCTCCGGCTGTTCCCAGTGGGGAATATACGAGGTGTCAACGGCAAACAGTGCCAGCTTCACACCGTCCATCTGCCTGATGACATACTTTGGCCCAAGCGGGGCATCGTACATCAGCGCATTGGAAGTGAGACACACTGCATCGAGGTGGCTGAGGTGTTTCTGCAGAGCCTCTTCGCCATAGTTGAAGTCGTGGTTGCCAAGATTGAGATAGTCGTAATGCATGTCATTCATGGCCAGTGTCATGGGTGACAGTTCTAATGGATGATAGTGGTAGTGGTAGAAGGAAAGCGGCGAGCCCTCCAGGACATCGCCGTTGTCAATCAGGATGGTGTGTTCATCCCGCAGGGAGTCAATCAGTGTCTTCAGTTTTGCCATGCCAAGATTCTTCGGGCTGCTGTCGGCATAACTGATCGGATACACTGCACCATGCAGGTCGGACGTCGCCAGGATGCGGATCATTCGACAGTTCCCCTTGCCAGCTTTGCACGGATTTTGGTGGAGCAGTACTCAATGATCAGCACCAGCACGATCAGCGCAAGCAGGAATGATCCAACCATGGACCATCTGCGGCTGGAGATCGACTGCACCAGGGCAGCACCGATACCGCCGGCTCCGACAATACCCAGGGTTGTCGCATCTTTCAGGTTGATATCAAAGCGGTAGATCGCCGTTGAGACAAAGTTGGCACTCAGCTGCGGCAGGATCCCGCAGCGGATTTTCTGGAACGTTGTGCAGCCGGATGCGTCCATGGACTCCAGGACGCCGGTATCCAGATCTTCAATGGCAGTGATGTACATCTTGGAGATCATGCCAATCGAGCAGACTGACTGGGTGACAACACCGCAGAAGGCACCGGGACCGGTAACCCGGATCCAGACCAGTGCCCATACCAGGGAGGGAATGGTGCGGATCAGAAGGATCAGTGCGCGGAACAGTAAGGCAAGCCACTTCGGGACAATGTTCTCACTGGCCAGAAAGGAAAACGGAATTGCCAGGAGTGCACCGAATACAGTACCGAGAATTGCAATGGCAACCGTCTGGGCGGTCAGATAGAAGACGCCGCTGGTTGAAGTATCGAACAAGAGATTCAGATCCGGATGAGTCAGACCGTAGACAATGCCATAGGCGACTTCACTGCCCTTGGATGCGATTCCCTTGTAGGTAATGCCATCGGCACTCCAGAGCACCAGGATCAGGACAATGATGAAGATGAGAATTCTAACCCAGAGCCTGCGGGGCCGGTTGTTATAGGTTTCAAGTACAGACATCGTTTCCTCCTCCTTCAGCTCAGCTTGCTGCGCAGGAAGTCGCTGGTCCAGTCAATGATCAGCACGAGCACAAACAATGACAGCAGAACGGTTCCAAGGCCGTTGTAATCACGCCAGCCAATCCGTTCATTGATCAGGATGCCCAGTCCGCCGGCACCGACATAGCCGAGGATGGAAGCGGCACGGACATTGATCTCAAAGGAATACAGGCAGTGTGAGAGATACGTTGGCAATATCTGCGGCATGCAGGCAGCCCAGAAGGCTTCCATCTGGGTAGCACCGAATGACTGCATCGCTTCAAACGGCTTCATGTCAATGGTCTCAATGGATTCATAAAGCATCTTGGCGACAATGCCGAGGGTGAAGATGGAAATGGCAATCGTGCCGGCAAACGTGCCGAGGCTGAAGATCAGCGCAAAGATGGACGCGATGATCAGGGTCGGAACAGAACGCACGACAGCCAGAACAAAGCGGATGATCAGAAGCGAAGGCTTGTTCTTGTTGATGTTGCTGGAGGCGAAGATTGCCAGCGGCAATGCAACAAGACAGCCGATGATCGTACCGAGAAGAGACATCTTGATGGTATCAATCAGCGGTCCTTTCACTTTGGCAAAGTAGCTCAGGTTCGGCTGGAAGATCTGCTCCAGAATGACGGTCAGCTGATGGCCGCGGCGCACGATAATGCTGAAGTCAAAGCCGGTCATCTGAATGGAGATCCAGATCACGATGAACAGCACAGCCAGGATCAGTAGCGTGCGGCTCTTTGGTCTTGTGACGGTGTGGCCGTTATCCAGGGTGATCTGTTCCGGTTTGAAGATCCGGTCGAACAGGGGGATTTTTTCTGCCTTATCCATATGGGTCACTTCTGATCCTTTGAAGTCGGTACTTCTTTGCCGTTATAGACCTGATCCAGCACTTCTTTGGTTACGGTATCAGTCGGACCGTCATAGACGATCTCACCGGCCCGGATACCGATGACTCTGGTTGCGTACTTCAGCGCCAGGTCAACGTGATGGATATTCAGCAGGATGGAAATATTCAATTCCTTGTTGATGCGGGCAAAGTCATTCATGACGACATCGGCCATGATCGGGTCCAGGGAAGCGACCGGTTCATCTGCCAGGATGATGGAAGGATTCTGGTTCAGTGTACGGGCCAGGGCGACACGCTGCTGCTGGCCGCCGGAAAGCTGATCGCAGCGGGTATATGCCTTGTCCAGGATGCCTACTTTGTCGATGGCTTCCAGTGCTTTCATCTTCTGGTCTTTGGTGTAATATCCAAACAGTACTTTGTACCAGGGCATGTCAGGGACATTGCTGGTCAGTACGTTGTTAATGACAGTCGAACGGGTAATCAGGTTAAAGGACTGGAAGATCATGCCGATCTTGCGGCGGAACTTCCTCAGGGACTTGCCCTTGAGCGTCATGACATCAGTGCCGTCAACTGTCAGCTGACCGCCGGTGATATCAATCATGCGGTTGATGGTTCGAATCAGTGTTGATTTGCCGGCACCGGACAGACCGATGATGGCAACAAACTCTCCCTGCTCAATCTGCAGGTTGATATGTTTCAGGCCCTTGACCCCATTGGGGTAGGTCTTGGATACATCTTTGAATTCAATCATCTTGTATTCTCCATGTGTGATGCAGGTATAAACTTTGAAAAACAGGACGGCAGTTTATGCCGCCCTGTTATCTGAAGCACTGGTACCTCGGGAATTATTCGCCTTCAACAGCAGCGAGTGCCTGACGTGCGACATCGTAGTCAGAATCCTGAGCCTTGGCATATCCGGTATGGCTGTAGACGCTGAAGATCTGCTGGCCTTCGTCAGTGCCGATGATATTGATCAGGGAATTCTGCAGCGCGCTGATGAACTCATCGTTGTAGATATCCGGATCAGCCATGGTGATAGCGACCGTGTCGTTGTAGATCGGATCGGTAACGCCAATGACATTCATTTCATTCCAGATGGAGTCAGAACGGCCAAGTCCTGCCTTGCCGGTGGAATCTGTTTCGTTGGTAGCGAGCTTCCAGGAATCTTCATAGTCGTTACGGCCGTCAGCGTAGCAGACAATGATGTCGAGGGACTCTGAAGCAGCCTGGGCAAATGCGGTTCCGTAGCCATCCAGTGTAGTGACGTTGGAAAGATCGGTGATCTTCTTGCCATCGTAATTGTTCATGAGCCACAGTGTCGGGTAGATATAACCGGCAGAGCTGGAAGTCTTCATAACACCCCAGTTAGCCTTGTCGAGATCATCCCATGTCAGTGTTTCGCCGGAATTGACCTTGTCAGCGAGTTCTTTGCCATAGGCAGACGGTGTTGCATAAATCAGTGAACGGTAGAAGGTAACCTGCGGGCCGTTCTTCTGGGTAGCGTTGGCATCGCCATTCCAGGTGGTCGGATCAGTGGAGTCATTGGACAGGCCGTTTCTGGTTGCTGTCAGAACGACGTCCGTTTCATCAGAATACAGTGCATAGGTTCCGCCCGGCAGCCATCCTACATCGATGGATCCAGCAGCCAGAGCCTCGCCGGTTGCTTCATAGGTGGTACCGACAGTGATGTCGACCTTGCCAATGTTGTAACCCTCTTCCTTCATGGCATCGATCAGCAGCTGATCGAGTCCGGCAGTTCCGGTGATGATGACATCAGCATCCTTGGAAGGAACAAACTCGATTTTCAGATCATCGATGTCCTTGGATCCGGATGCGGCCGGTGCGGCCTTGGTTGAAGTCGTTGCAGCACCAGTTGCAGCAGCAGTTGCAGCAGCAGTTGCAGTGGTGGATGCGGTTGAAGAACAGCCTGAGAGCATAGCAATTGCAAGCAGTGAAGCAGATACTTTCTTCAGTTTCATCTCTTTTTCCCCCGTGTTTGTTAACACGAACAAATTATAAATGTTGGACCCGCAACAAACAATCACACTTGTTTGAAATACAGGTAAAAAGTAATCGACATTTCACAACTGTCTGACATGCATGAAAATAAAAGAGAAAAACTGGAAAGGCAACGCATGAAAACAATTTCAGAAGTGGCTCAGAGGAAGGTACAGAAGAATCAATGACGGCTCATATTTCTGAGTGTTTTTTCTTTTCAATTTGCATGTTCTTCACTATAATGATGGAGAAAGCAAAGAAGAGAAGAGTAGTCCTGTACCGGAAATATAGAAATCAGACGGCTGATGAAAGTCTGACAGAGGGATGGATGAACATGGCCTCGGAGCTGGTTCTGTGACATTGAGCAGAATCCGGACGCGTCCGTTAGCACGCATACAAGAGGTCTGATGCTCATGTGCATCGGGCAAGAAAAAGGTGGTACCGCGTGCAAGACGTCCTTTCCGGGCGTTTTTCTTTTCTTACATACTAAAGGAGTGTTGATCATGACTGAAGAACAGAAACCGTATTACATTACTACTGCAATTACCTACACCTCAGGCAAGCCGCATATCGGCAATGTCTATGAGATCGTACTGGCAGATTCCATTGCCCGCTACAAGCGGATGCGCGGCTATGATGTCCGTTTCCAGACCGGAACCGACGAGCATGGCCAGAAAGTGGAAGAAAGAGCCAAGGCCCAGGACAAGACCCCGAAGCAGTTCGTGGATGAGATCTCGGCGGTAGTCAAACAGCAGTTTGACTGCATGAATGTTTCCTATGACAAGTTCATCCGTACCACGGATCCTTATCATGAGGCGCAGGTACAGAAGATCTTCAAGAAGCTGTATGACCAGGGTGATATCTACAAGGGCAGCTATGAAGGCATGTACTGTCAGGAGTGTGAAGCGTTCTATACCAAGAGCCAGCTGACGGAAGACGGCAAGTGCCCGGAATGCGGCGGCGAAGTAAAGCCGATGAAGGAAGAAGCTTACTTCTTCCGCATGTCCAAGTATGCACCGAAGCTGATCAAGTACATTGAGACCCATCCGCACTTCATTGAACCGGAATCCCGCAAGAATGAAATGCTGAATAACTTCCTGAAGCCGGGACTGCAGGATCTGTGCGTATCCCGTACTTCCTTTACCTGGGGTGTACAGGTTCCCTTTGATCCAAAACATGTCGTCTATGTATGGATCGATGCACTGAGCAACTATATTACCGGACTGGGCTATGACGTTGACGGCAACAGCGATCCGCTGTTCCGTAAGTACTGGCCGGCTGATCTTCATCTGATCGGCAAGGATATCATCCGTTTCCATACCATCTACTGGCCGATTATGCTGATGGCACTGGATCTTCCGCTGCCAAAGCAGATCTTCGGACACCCGTGGCTGTTGACTGGGGATGCGAAGATGTCCAAGTCCAAGGGCAATGTCATCTATGCCGATGATCTGGTCAAGCTGTTTGGCGTAGATGCGGTCAGATACATCATGTTGCATGAGATGCCGTTTGCCCAGGATGGCCACGTCACCTATGAACTGATGATTGACCGGATCAACAGTGATCTTGCCAATAACCTCGGCAACCTGGTCAACCGTACGGTCTCCATGCAGAACAGATACTTCAACGGACAGGTCGCAAATCCGAATACCAGCGAACCGCTGGATGATGAACTGAAGCAGGCATGCCTCGATACCGTCAAGACCATTGACGAGAAGATGGATGAACTGAGAGTCGCAGATTCCATTGAAGCAATCCTGGAACTGGTCTCCCGCTGCAACAAGTACATTGATGAGACAAAGCCATGGTCACTGGCCAAGGATCCGGATCAGATCTCAAGACTTGCAACGGTACTCTACAACCTGCTTGAAGCGATCCGCTTTGCGGCAGTGCTGCTGAAGCCATACCTGCCGGAAACCTCTGACCGTATCCTGGATCAGATCGGCACAGAGAAGAGAGATTATGAATCACTGTCTTCCTTCGGTGCACTGGAATCCGGTATCCAGGTCACTGAGAAGCCGGAGATCCTCTTTGCAAGACTCGATGAAAAAGAAGTCATGGCAAAAGTCGAACAGGTGCAGGCAAAGATTGAAGAAGCACGCAAGATTGAGATCAAGAAGGAACAGGCCAAGCCGCAGATTGAAGTGGCAGACTTTGCCAAGGCAGATCTGAGAGTCGGCAAGGTGCTCTCCTGTGAACGTCATCCGGATGCGGATAACCTGCTGTTACTGAAGGTGGATCTTGGCGATGGAGATGTCAGACAGATTGTCTCCGGGCTTGCCAAGAGCTATACTCCGGGCCAGATGATTGGCAAACTGATTGTTGTTATTGCCAACCTGAAGCCGGCAGTCATCCGCGGCCAGGAAAGCAAAGGCATGTTACTGGCAGGAAAGAACGGCGAAGAGATCGGTGTGGTTGAAGTCAACGGACTGCAGCCGGGCACCAAGATCAGCTGAATTCAAACAGACAGGGACTGATGAAACGGTCCCTGTTTTTCTCTCATAATCACAAAAAATGCTTTGTTGTAATGTCTTCAAATGATATAGTGAACTCAGCAATTGAGGGGTACTTCAGAATGTGGAAGGAACGGAACCGGAACGCGGATCATGCATGCAGGCACAGTGGTTTTACG
>JAKVJO010000031.1 GCA_022486935.1 Solobacterium sp.
TGGGTTCAGGAACATCCAGAATCTAATTGATCTGATTCTGATGAAATGCTCGGATATCAAACATGAACTTCCTTTCAGAAGATTCGATTACTCACTGGATTTCACCCACACATCCTGAGGAAGCCTCATATTTCTTCGAGCCCGGAGAACAGCCTGAACTGCTTGATTACATCAAGAAACTGTTCAAGACACAGACAGAGAGGAAGCCGCTGTATAAAGCAGAGAGCACTGCACTGCTGACATTGCTGCTGACCGATGTTATACGTCTGTCGGAAGAAAAAAGCGCAAAGGAAGAAGCGGACGCCAATCTGGAAAAGCACACTTCTGAAGATATCGCTTCGTCCAGGAAACATAAAGACAGCAATCAGGAATTCAGTGCGGCTGACATTCACAATCAGGATGCTGAGCGTCTGCGCCCGGCAATCCAGTACGTGAAAGAACATTACATGGAAGATATCTACATCGGAAAACTGGCAGACGCATGCGCACTGTCAGAGACGCACTTCCGCAGGCTCTTCCATGAATGCACACACCTCTCACCGCTGGAGTACATCAACTCTGTACGGATCCACAATGCCTGTGTCATTCTGCGCAGCACCAACAAGACGATCCGCGATGTTACATTCGATACCGGCTTCACTTCAGTGTCTACATTCCAGCGGAATTTCCGCAAGTATGTAGGCATGGCAACTCATGAGTGGCGTCATAACCCTGAGAACTACGAGTACAAACTGCTTCAGTACAAGATCAATACGTACGAAGGTTGGTAAGAGCACATTGGATCATATCCAGATTTCAGAGATTGAGCCCCGACTTCAATTGTGAGTCAGGGCTTTTATTCAATTTTGTCTATCATTATGATGCAATGAATATTGACACATATGGAGAAATCGGGTATAAAGAAAGAGCAAATAGCCCACGGGGTAGAAGAAAGTCGCCACATTATGGCGGCTTTCTTCGTTATACAGACAGTTTTGCAATAATGTTTATATATTTCTTCTTGTCACTGTTTCTTCTGAGAGATTTGTTTTTTATATCATAATAATTAATCAGTACTTCAAGGCTGTTAAAGTGACATACACAATTTCTTATTGGTACAATTCGCTCTAGAAAATCATTGAAAGTTCCTAAACTTGTATACTGAAAAGTCATTCCTGATGCCATCAATTCTTTGAATATTTTTTTCTTGATGTGATTGTCTGAACACTTCCATACAGCTATGGTACCTGATAGAGACAAGCGATCAATAAAAATATAAATATCTTCGTAACGCTTCATATCATAATAAAAACTGTTGATTTCATCTCTAAGATGCGCCACGACATTTTCTGCAGAGGAAGCATATTGAGCGTTTTTGAGCAGTGTGCCTCTGAAGTCAGTGAATTTCTCGTATGAATCAATGTGATAAGAATGAATCACTTCATTTGCAACGATTGAGTTTAAAGTGGATTCGAATTGCATGATGTTTTTATAGATCGTTGGATATGAGTCTCTTTCACCTTCATACTTGTTTTTGTACTCTGAAAAATCGATATCCCGTTCATAAACATGATTGTTGTTTGCATCTCTGATTGTCACACCGGTAACTGGATCACGTTTTGCAAAGCAATGTTTAAATGGTGTGATTACATTAATGTAACAGTGTTCATATAGATATTGTTCGGCGTCGTTTCTGTTAACACTACCAAATATCACTCTTTTGTTCTGCTCTAGATAATCTGCTTGCTGTTTCACTGTCAGTGGATTTTTATATGTCGATCTCATTTTTTGCTATCCTCCTCAATAGTATTTTTATGCACTCACCCGTTTGATTCACAAGCCGGTGTTATAGCTGATTGATACTACTTCCACTTTACTGAATGGCCCTGACTTCTGATTGGCGGGTGTATGGCATTGTTCACATACCGTAAGCAGGTTGCCCATCCGGTTGGAATGGTCATGTTTGAGATAGCCGACATGGTGGACATGCAGGATCGCATTCTCCTGGAAGGATCTTCCGCATACCTGACAGGTAGGCTCATCTCTTGCGAACACTGCATTTCTCAGTGTCTCTGTCTGATACCGTTCTCCCTGCTGGTAATCTGTACCGACTGGGATTGGATTGCCTTCAACAGCTGGGTATCAAACTCTCTCATTTCAAAAAAGGCAAAAGTAATTGGCATCACTTTGCAGTACTGCGCATAGGTGCGGACATGAATGTCTCTCTTATGCGCAATACGGGGTGCTAGCTACTTCTCCGGTCTCTTACGATTATCGCAGCTTGTCTTGCTGTATCTGAGATGATTACTTCTGGCTCTTCTGATCCTACCTGTACTTCGTGTTTCTGTACCTCGTCTGTTAAGCAGTCTCTTTGTTCCCTTACATACGCGTGCTGATCAGACTTGATTGAGATCCCAGTGTGCTGGTATCCGGTATCACAGCAGTATTCAATCTCCTGTGTGTCTCCATCTTCCCTGTCAGTGAGCTGAATGGTAAAGATCGGTCTGTAACTGTAGATAGTTGCGCGTCCGCTCTTGATCAGCCTCCTCGCCCTGTAGGAAGAAGTGGGCATCAGGCGCTTTCCGGTTTTACTGATAACTGCGACAGATGACATATCCAATGTCTCCTTTCTTTTTCGATGCGTGCTTACGCACTTCCTGTGTACTGCAGACCACAGGGATCTCCTTTGCGGAGCTGAGGCTAATCAATCAGGCGTATGATTTCTCACAAGCCTCGTCCGATAAGCTTCTTATCGGGCGAGGTAATTGACATGACGGATCATTCTGTTGGCATTGTTAAGAGATAATATGGATATGTTCTTCGTTGATCATTCATTCCATTACAATGGAGATTATGCTGTCAGATATGATGATTGTATCATATGGAAAGTTGAAGTCTTCTTAACTGGTGATGTTAACCCTACGATGTATTCATATTAGACCATGTTATTCATGAAAGAGCTAAATTCCTAAAATCGGGACAATGCTGCGAAGAAACTGTGAATCCCAACAGCACTGTCATAAATTCAGTAAACGGTAGATCAGTGGTGCCCTATCCAAAGTGGAATAGCGATCGTAATAATTGACAGCAGGAGGTCAAAGAATATGATCGCAAAAGAATCGCATACCAGAAACATTCAATACTGGAAAGAGAAGTTCGAGGAGTGCAGTGCCAGGCCAGAGAATCAGACAGTAATGCAGTGGTGCAACGCAAACGGAATCAACGTCCGCAGGTATTACTACTGGTTCAAAGTAGTTCACTCAGATCTGGAAGAAACAGATCAGCCGGAACTGGTAGAAGTGAAGGAAGTTAAAGAGGACTGCATACACGCTGCAGAGGCAGTGATTCATATTGCGGATGGCAGGATAGAATTGAGTGACTCAATATCCGGCAGTCTTCTTCACAGAATCATTTCGGAACTTCGCCATGCTTAATGATGCAAATCATCTGGACAAGGTATATATTCTATGTGGGTTCACTGATCTGCGGATGGGAATAGACGGCCTGGCATCGATTGTGCAGAACCAGGTAGCACTCAATCCATTTACACCGCGGTGTCTGTTTCTCTTCTGCGGCAGACGTACAGACCGGATCAAAGGATTGGTCTGGGAGGAAGATGGATTCTTGTTGGTATACAAAAGACTCGAGCAGGGAAAATTCATCTGGCCAAGAAATGAACATGAAGTACAGTCGCTGAGCAGAGAACAGTATCAATGGCTGATGCAGGGATTGACGATCGCGCCGAAGCGTCATGTAGAGAAAGTACATCCAGAGAAGGCAATATAATTTCACACAATTGGTGGACAAATTGCCAGTGGCCTGAGAGGGTCAGAAAACCGCATGATTATCACCCTGAAAATTGCAAAAAATTGAGTTATCCACAATCGGAAAATGGCGCTTATAAATGTCTCAGAAACCGCTTGAAATGGCGGTTTTTATGTGCTTCAATATGTCTATGAACATGCAGGCATACAGCAAGATTCAGTTGAATGGAATGACTAAGGAACAGCTCGTTAATCTGTATCTGAATTCCTACCAGTCAGTCAAAGAAGAGATTGACAGGAAAGATGAAGACATCAGCAGGCTGAAGGAACTATATGCCATTCAGGCGCAGCGGAAGTTCGGCCGATCAACAGAGGTAGCTGCCGGACAGCAGCAGTTCTGCTTCAATGAAGTCGAAGCAACAATACAGGATGCCGGAGATATAAAGGAGCCGACAATTGAGCAGGCCATAAAAGGATATAAGCGTACAGTCAAACGTCCCAAGGGAAAACGGGAAGCTGATCTGCAAGGAATCCCTGTCAATGTCATCAATGTAGAACTGCCTGAAGACAAGCTGAACGAAATGTTTCCGTCAGGATATAAACGTCTGCCGGATCAGATATATAACAAGCTGCGTTTTGTGCCGGCGCAGTTCATCAATGATGAATACCACATTGCGGTATACCGTGCAGTTGGCAAGCATGTCATTGTAAAAGCAGACCGGCCAGCAGACCTGTTGAAGAACAGTCTGGCAACGCCGGAGATCGTGGCGGCAATCCTGAATTTTAAATATGTCAATTCAGCGCCGCTGTATCGCCTGGAGCAGGAGTTCACTCGAAACGGCATTAACATATCCAGACAGGTCATGTGCAGCTGGGTCATCAGAAGTTCAGAGCGATATCTTTCCCTGGTATATGACTGCATGAAGAAAGAACTGCTCAACTGCCCTGTAACACACGCTGATGAAACAGTCGTAGAAGTACAGAAGGACGGAAGAAAAGCCGGTAGTGAAAGCAGGCTGTGGATCTATGCCAGCAATGCCAATGAAGGCAATCCGCATACGATCTACCTGTATGATTATCAGAAAACCAGGCAGGCAGAACACGCGATCAATTATCTTGCCGGGTATTCCGGAGTTCTGGTTACAGACGGATATTCCGGATACCATAAGCTTGACAGCAAGGTACAGAGCATCCGGGTTGCCGGATGCTGGGTACATGCAAGGCGTGGATTCGCTGAAGTGATCAAAGCAAATCCGGAAAGTGCCAAAGGCAGTGTAGCCGAAGAGGCATACGAAAAGATCACAAAGATCTTCCACGAGAACAATCAGTTCAACGGGAAGACTGAAGAAGAGCGCCTGCGAGGCAGGCAGGAGATAGTAAAGCCCACAGTAGATGAGTTTTTCAAATGGGCAGCAGAGATTCTTCTTCATGTGCCGGCAAAATCAAAGACCGGCGCAGCACTTTCCTATTGCCTGAATCAGGAACAGTATCTCCGTGTATTCCTGGATTATGCCAATGTCCCTATGAGCAACAACTTTGCGGAACAGGGAATCAGGCCAATTACTATTGGCAGAAAGAGCTGGTATGTGATTGATACTGTCAATGGAGCAGAAGCCAGCGCAGTATGTTACAGCATCGCTGAAACTGCCAAGGCAAATAATCTGAAGCCGTATGAGTACTTCCGCTACCTGTTGGCTGAGATTCCAAAGCATATGAATGAGCATAGCAGGAACAATGACTTCATCAATTGTTTGATGCCATGGTCAGCAGATCTGCCGGACTATTGCAGAAAACCAAATACCGACAAGTGAGACTGCTGCTTATACAGCGGTTTTCATTTTATGGCAATGGCACCGCTGATCTACCGTTTACTAAATTCAAAGTAATCATTGGGAAACAAACCGGTGCTATACAACGCCATTATTGATTATGCGATCGTAGCAGGGGAATTGGATGAAATAAAAAACCGCACAACTGTGCGGTAATCTTGATAAAAGTGGTGAGTGCTAAGGGACTCGAACCCATGACCCCTTCCACGTCAAGGAAGTACTCTCCCAACTGAGCTAAGCACTCATGCCCTAATATGGTACCATAAGCGCTCAGAAAATGGAAAGGAAATTTTTGCCCGTTTTATGCGGCCCTGGGAGTGCGGTGTTTCAGAGAAGTGAAGAACTTTTTCAACATGAATACAGCAGCGATTGCCAGGCAGAATTCTGCGACTACCTGACCGTAAGGAAGACCATACAATCCGATGATCTTGTTGAAGATAATCATGCATGGAATTTCCAGTACGATCTTTCTCATAATCGCAAAGATCAGGGATGACTTTCCATTGCCGGTTGCCTGGAAGACACAGACTGCCAGAAAGTCGATGCACTGGAATGGCAGGCTGATACTGAAAGCCTGCAGCAGGTGCCCGCCGTATTCAATGATCTCAGTGTTACTGATGAACAGGGCTGTCAGACTGCTGCCGCCAAGAAACAGGATGATGGAAGCACTGACACTGACACACAGCATCAGTTTAACAGAGAACAGGATTGTTTTCTTCATATAGTCATAATTCTCACTGGCGTAGGTATAGCCGATCAGCGGCGATACGCCCTGCGATACACCAAGGGAGATGTACATCGGAACCAGGTTGATCTTCTGGGTGATGCCCATTGCGGCAACCGCATTGGTGCCATACGAAGCGGTGAAGTTATTGAGAATGGTCATGCCTGTTACATTCAGCAGGTTCTGGATGGAGGCGGAGATTCCCACCGAGAATACACCGGTCACAATACTGCGGTTCAGGGTGAAGTACTTCGGACTGAGCTGGATACAGGAAGTTTTACGCTTGCGATAGAGAATGATAATGAAATAGGTACAGGCAACACAGTTGGAAATGAAGGTGGCGATTCCGACACCTTCTGCGCCAAGGTTCAAACCGAATGGCAGTGCGAAGATCGGGTCGAGAATAATATTCAGGATTGCGCCGAGACTGATGCCAAGGGAAGCCTGCCCGGCTGCACCTTCTGCTCTGACAAGATATGAGAAGACTACACTGACAATTGCCGGCACGGCATTCAGGATGACCGCCCATTTCATATATTGATAGGTCATATACGCAGTGCTTTCGGTTGCACCGAGCAGTTTCAGTATCGGACTTCGGAAGAAATAGCAGATCAATGCATACAGAATACTGAAACACAGCGCACCATAGATGCCAAAGGAAGCACTCTGTCTGGCTTTGACATGATCATTGCTGCCAAGTGCCCGGCTGAGCAGCGAAGAAGCGCCGACACCGAACAGGTTGTTCACGGCATTGAATGCCAGGATCAGCGGTGAGGCCAGTGTCACTGCGGCATTCATGACCGGATCATTGAGCATGCCGACAAAATAGGTGTCAGCCAGGTTGTAGATTACCATGACCAGTGAACTCAGTACGGTTGGAATTGCCAGTTTGGCAACGGCCTTGTATACCGGCAGTTTGGTCATGTTCAGATTGTTGGACGCAGCAGTCATTGATTTCCCCTCACTTGTGAATAATAATCGATATTATACATGAAAGAAGTGGTGTTGAGACTGACAATCGAATCCGGGTCGATTGATTGACACTGTTTATATAATAAAGATAGCAGAGAAACGGAGCGGGGCAAGATGAAAGTAATGATGATCAATGGCAGTCCGCATGAACATGGATGTACTTATGCGGCGCTGCATGAGTGTGAGAAGACACTGAACAGTCATGGTATCGATACGGAAATCGTGTGGCTTGGGAATCAGGCAATTCATGGCTGTATTGCCTGCGGCAAGTGCGGAAAGACAGATCGGTGTGTCTTCGATGATAAAGTGAATGAGGTGGCAGCCCAGACAGACAGCTTTGACGGTCTGATTGTCGGAGCACCTGTCTACTATGGCGGACCGTGTTCCCAGATTGTTGCATTCATGGACCGTCTGTTCTACAGCGCAGGAAACAGGCTGAAAGACAAGCCGGCTTCCAGTGTGGTATCGTGCCGGCGCGGCGGGGCCAGTTCCGCGTATGAACGGCTGAATAAGTATTTTGAGATGTCCAATATGCCGGTAGTTACCTCACAGTACTGGAATCAGATCCACGGCAATACACCGGAAGAAGCACTGCAGGACGAAGAAGGTCTGCAGACAATGAGAACACTGGGCGAGAATATGGCCTGGCTGCTTGCCTGCATTGAAGCAGGAAAGAAAGCCGGTGTTCCGCTTCCATCATACGAACCAAAGCGCAGGACAAACTTCATCCGCTGACATCATCACACTGGGACATTCGCTCCGGTGTTTTTATATGCTTTCAAAGCACAGATCTGAGTATTTTACTCTTAAGAATTCCTGAAGAAAAAGTGTCAAAACGATGACATGCATGCACTTTTCTTAAATTGTTCTCATAATTCACCACACGTTCACATTGCATGATTATACCTGTGTGTGGCTGAAGGAGGCAGTACGATGAAACTGATTGCAGATTTACTGGAAGCGGATGTCCGGAATGAACCAGACCGGATTGCGCTGACCGATGAAAAAAAGTCCGTAACATATCAGACACTTCAGAAAGAAACTGAATCGATCGCCTGCGGACTGGACCGATACACCGGAATACGGAAACCGGTTGCGATCTATCTGGAGAAGGGGATCAGCTGTGTTGAATGCATGCTGGCAGCACTGTATCACGGAGACTTCTATACCGTGATTGATCCTGATATGCCGCTCGACAGGATCCAGATGATTCTTGAAACATTGAAGCCGGAAGTGCTGGTGAGTGACCATTCACATATCGCAAGGATCAATGACACCTTCAGGGAAATCAGAACAGCAGCGATTGAAGACCTCACTTCAACAGCCATCGATCATGTACTGCTGGATTCCATTCACCATCAGATGAATGAAGAGGATCTTGCGTACGTCCTGTTCACATCCGGATCAACCGGAAGACCAAAAGGTGTTGCAGTGACGCATCACAATGTCCTGGCTTATTCTGCCTGGGCAGTATCTGCGTTCCAGTTTGATCGGGATACCGTGTTTGGCAATCAGGCGCCGCTGTACTTCTCCATGTCAGTGACCGATCTCTATGGATCGCTGCGGGCTGGAGCGCAGGTGGTGCTGCTTCCGAAGATGTGGTTCATGTTCCCGAAGAAACTGGTTTCATTTATGAATGAACATCACGTCAACACCACATACTGGGTGCCTTCGGCAATGAAACTGTTCATGACCATGGATGTCTTCAGATACATGAAACTCAATGAGATGAAACGGATTCTGTTTGCCGGAGAAGTCATGCCGGTGAAAGTGATGAACTACTGGAAACAGTATTACCCCGACGCGGTATATGCCGATCTGTTTGGGCCGACTGAGACGACTGATATCTGTACATACTATGTCGTTGACAGGCTGTATCAGGAGAATGAGTCTCTGCCGATTGGTGCTGCCTGCGACAACTGCGATGTCTTTGCAATCAATGATCAGGGCCAGCGCTGCAGAAAAGGTGAAACAGGAGAACTGCTGGTACGCGGACCGTTTGTGGCCAGAGGCTACTATGGGGATCCGGTAAAGACAAGAGAAGTCTTTACACAGGATCCAGGGAATGAAGCGTATCCAGATCCGGTGTATCACACCGGAGATCTGGCATATGTCGGGGATGACGGACAGTTTCACTACGTTGGTCGCAAAGACCGTGAGATCAAACATCTAGGCTATCGGATTGAGCCTGGTGAAATTGAAGCGGCAGCTGACTCAGATCAGAATGTTGAAACATCCTCAGCCGGATACGACAGTCAGGATGACCGGATTGTACTGGCTTACACCGGGCATGAAACAGAGAGCTCACTGGTGACTCATCTGAATGCACACCTGCCTGCATATATGATGCCGTCCGTCTATCTGAAACTGGACGCCATGCCGATGACGGCAGATGGCAAGACAGACCGCATCAGTGTCATGAAACTCTACAGAGAGAAGAAGGGAAATGAATATGGAAGAAGAAACGAAAATTGCTGAACTGCTGAATGAGATCAAACCTGGTGCAGATGCCGAACACTGTGAAGATCTGCTTGGTACAAAGACACTGGATTCTCTATCACTGACAATGCTGATTGCAAAACTGGATCAGGCATTTGATGTGGAAATCACACCGGAAGATCTGGAACCGGAAAACTTCAAGACAGTGCACGCAATTGCGGAACTGATCAGGAAACTGGAAGACTGAATTTCTTATGATGTACAGTTCGCCATACTACCTGTTTGCTTTTCTGCCGCTGACACTGATTGTGTATCAGCTGATTCCCCGTAAGAAACGCTGGATTGTCCTGCTTGCCTTCAGCATCTGGTTTTATATGCTGGCCAGCGGACATCTGATTGTGTTCCTGATGTTTTCAGCACTGTCGGTTTATGTTGCCGGAAGACTGCTGGAAACTGCCGTACACAGATACGCAAAGCCGGAAACAGAAGACAGGGAACAGCGGAAACTGCGCAAGGCAAAGCTGAAACACGCCAAGTGGCTGATCGTACTGATCACCCTGCTGATCAACTTCGGGCTTCTGGCATATCTGAAGTACTACAACTTCTTTGCCGGGCTGAGCACTGCGCTGATTGATTCGTTTTTGCAGACGGCCACGAAGTATTCGGTTCGGAAACTGACAATCCCAATGGGAATTTCGTTCTATACCCTGATGGCTGTCTCCTATGTGATTGATGTATCCCGCGAACGCTATGAAGCAGAACATAACTATGCCCACCTGCTTCTCTTTCTGGTGTTCTTCCCCGAAGTGGTGGAAGGGCCAATTGGCAATTATGGCGAACTGAAAAAGGCTCTGTTCAATGGTACACCGTTGAATTTTGATAGCTTCAGAAGCGGCGTGCTCCGCATCATCTGGGGCTGCTTTCTCAAGATTACGATTGCCGATCGTGCCGGCATGCTGGCAGATCAGGTGTTCAACAATTATGGTAATTATTCCGGATTGACCATTGTACTGGCCATGCTGGTTTATACCCTGCAGCTGTATGCGGACTTTGCCGGCTGTATTGATATAGCGGCAGGCAGTGCAGAACTGTTCGGGATCCAGCTGACAGAAAACTTCCGACAGCCGTTTGCAGCAGAAACAGTAGAGGACTTCTGGCGCCGCTGGCATATTTCACTGGGCACCTGGTTTCGGGAATACGTATATTATCCGCTGTCTCTTTCCAAAGGCATGATGCATTTCTCACAGTGGTGCTCAAAGCATATGAGCAATGCGGCTGCCATGCTGGTGCCGACAGTGATTTCTCTTCTGGTTACCTGGATCCTGACTGGACTGTGGCATGGCACGACCATGAAGTATGTCGTTTATGGTCTTTATTACTTTGTGATTATCCTGAGCGGTATCCTCCTGTCCAAGCGGAAGAATCTCAGGCAGAAGAAGGATACCAGATCGATTCATATGTTCAGAAGAGCGCGCACCTTTGTTTTCGTCAATATTGGAATGATGCTGTTTCGGGCAGACAGTTTCAATGCGTTCCTGCAGATGTTTTCATCCATGTTTAAGGGAGTCAGCCTCTCTTCACTGTCAGCTGATTCAATCCGGAGTCTTGGCCTCGGTATGAAAGATGTTGCAGTTCTGTGTATTGGCATTGCACTGATGTGCATTGTAGGGCACCTCAGACTGCAGAAGAAAGATCCGCAGCAGATGGTGCTGCAGAGCCGCCTTCCAATCCGTTGGGGAATCTACATTGCATTGATCCTGCTGTGTGTCATGGCTGGTGCCTATGGCTATATGTATGCACCGTCTGATTTTATCTACGCAAGTTTCTGAAGAGGACAGAGAAGATATGAAACTTCACAACTTAAAACTGATTGTGGGATTTACCGCATTGCTTTCTCTGATCCTTGTGGTCATGACAGATGCAGTGACACCGAAAGATAACAGTCCTTATGGCGGTACGGAGAATTCACAGAACTGGGGCTTTCTCTCCGAACCGAGCAATTCCATTGATGTATATGTTGTTGGCAATTCCAATGCGGGTGCAGCCTGGT
Organism: Solobacterium sp.; assembly: GCA_022486935.1. Taxonomy (GTDB): domain Bacteria; phylum Bacillota_I; class Bacilli_A; order Erysipelotrichales; family Erysipelotrichaceae; genus Bulleidia. The sequence goes on from JAKVJO010000031.1 coordinate 11,758, forward strand.
CGCCGATGGAGGCGTGGAAGGATCAGGGAATGACTTCCTATGTTTCTGCCGGGCCATGGCAGAACATTGCCCAGGCATATCATCTGTTTACTTCGGCAGTGAAGTCGCAGCATCCCAAGGTGGTTGTCTTTGAAACAGATGAACTGTTCACGCATAAAGACAACCTTGGCACTTCAGCAATCGAAGAAACATTCCCGCTGCTGAAATATCATGACCGCTGGAAGCAGTTCAAGTTCTCGACATTGTTTGAGAAGACTTCCTATACTTATGTCTACTGTGCCAAGGGTCAGACTGTACGCAGTACGGCAAAGGCCTATACCGGTGATGACTATATGACCGCAGACAGCGGAACTGAAACAATTTCAAATTCATATCGCTGGTATCTGGACCGCATTGTCAGCGACTGTAAAAAAGAAGGCATCCAGCTGGTGCTGGTGGAAATGCCTTCTGCCTCAAGCTGGAACATGAAACGTCATAATACGGTTCAGCAGTATGCAGACGAACATGGATTGCAGTTTATCGATACCAATATTGCGTCTGATTCCTACAAGGTCAACTGGACCATGGATACAAGAGATGGCGGAGATCATCTGAACTGGTATGGTGCCAGCAAGCTGACAAGATATCTTTCAGGTGTGATCAGTACTACATACAACACTGAAGATCACCGTAAAGACAAAGCATACAGTACAGAATGGAACAAAGACTTTGCCCTGTACCTGAATGAGATCAAGAATAACGACGGTTATTAACGCTCAGTCAGCCCAGTCAATATACCGGGAAAGATAAGCGCGCAGTTCAGGATCACAGACATAGAGGAACGTGCCTTTGATTCCCCTGGTGCACAGTGTTTCATAGATGTGGAGAATATAATCTTTAATCTGGGCAGGGTCGGAATTGATCTTGCCTTTTGGATCGCGGTATCTGGAAGGGTCAATGGTGATGCTGTGCTGGATCGGATCATAGCTGATTTCACTTCCGACGATGACACCGCAGACATTCAGGTCATAACCCTGGATGGTATGGATACAGCCGACTTCTTCCACAATGCGCTTTCCGCTGATCGAAGAGACCCAGCCCTGTGCTTTCTGATTCCAGACAAACGGACGTCCTTCCAGTTCAATGTCATGAACTGCAGCAGGATCGACGGTATCTTTCTCGTTCTTGGTGTGCCAGTCCCAGGCATATCCTGCGACAATGCGGCACAGTCCGTTATCGGTTTCTTCCTTCAGCATGTCATCACAGAAGTGATCGATGTGATGATAGAGACGGAATGCATACTGATTGAATGAAAGGCGCTCAGGCGATCTGTTTTCAAAGATATCTTTCACATAGCGGATATAGTCATTGCCGCCAAGGCAGCGCATCTGAGATTCCAGACTGTAATGAACACTGCCATCTTTGAAGAAGAGACGGTCAAAGTGCTCCTTCGGTACATCACTTGGTTTGACAGACTGCTCTGCATCGTAGAAAAGAATCTGCACCTCACTCTGTTTGACGATCCAGTCCAGCTGATTGCCGGTATTGATATCGAAGCCGAGCTTCCGGTTTGTTTCATCAAAGGAACCGATATCTGCGCCAAGGCCATTCCGCTGTTTGAGACGGTGTGCCTCATCAACGATCAGAACGTCATAGTGCTGTTTTGCGGCTTCAGCAGGTCCGATGACCATGCTGGCTTTCAGCCCCTTGATCTGGCTGAAGACCTCCTTGATGGAAGTGCGCAGGGAAGTCATGGCAACGACATAGCCGACCTTCAATGATCCATGCGGTTTCAGCCCTTGGATCTTCTTCAGATCAAGCAGATAGTCCGGTACGGAATCATCGTCTTCATAATCATCTGTCCGAGTGGTGACCAGCTGCTTCAGCAGGTAGATTGCCAAAATCGTCTTACCTGTTCCGGCCGATCCCTGGACAAAACAGGTCAGCGGTTTATTCTGTGACATTGCTTCAGCGATATCATGGAAAATCTGGTCTCTTGTAAAACACTGATCTTCCGTCAATGCCTTGTATGGAGAATACTTGAACAGATTGGAATTGGTCAGATCAACAATCTCATGTTTGACGAGATCCTTTTTCTTGAGCTTGTTCCAGAGTTCCTGGAACAGATCAGAGTCTTTGGCATAATTGCCCATCTTGCTGTAGCGGTGATAATACACACCGCCGTTTTCATTCTGCAGACTGTTGAACCGTTTGTCGGCAGACATCAGGTCGATCAGTGAAGACTCAATATCAAGTGTTGCAGATTTGTTGAAGGAGTCATCAGAAATGATATCGACTTTTTTCAGCTTTCTGCGCTCTGGTGTATGCGGATTATCCCAGTGCTGTTTCATGCGGTGCGTGGCACTGATTGTTTCTCCGACATAGGCTTCGGAATCATTGCTGATCACATAGACGACAGGCCAGTCGGAGTTGACTGCATCATCTTTCAAAAGAGAAGGCGTAGATTCATTGAATGCATATTCTTTGACCCGGACCATGATTGTCTTCTCCCTTCATGACTGAATAGATTATACCGCAGTTGCCGGACACGTCAGGAGGCAAACTTGACAAGAGTCCGATTTCGGACAATAATAGAAAACGTCCGATTTCGGACAAATGAGGGAAATTGATGAATACTGCTGAAAAATCCATGGCAGAATACAATGCCATCTATCGGGAAGAAAACGAGATCTACCGGCGCTGCGCAAGGAATCTGGGACTCTCAGAAGGCACCTTCTGGATTCTCTATTGCCTGCGCGGCAGCGAAAGCGGGATGAGCCAGAGTCTACTCTGCAGCGAACTTGGCCTGCCCAAACAGACGGTGAATTCAGCACTGAAGAAGATGGAGGCAGATGGCCTGCTCTTTCTTGCAAGTGCCGCCGACAAACGGCGCAAGGAGATTACGCTGACAGTCAAAGGAAAAGAACTGTCACACCGCACTGTAGATGAAGTGTTTGCGCTGGAATGCCAGGCGATGAACGAACTGAGCGAAGCGGAACAGAAAAAGATGCTGGCACTGTTCCGGAAATACAACGAGGGGCTGAAGAAAAATCTGCTCTGACTTCTGATTGAAAGAAACGAGGTATTAAAGTATGAAGAAAATTCAATTATCAGAACATTTTACATATTCAAAGCTGTTCCGGTTTGTCCTGCCGTCTATCATCATGATGGTATTCACTTCCATCTATGGCGTGGTAGACGGTCTGTTTGTTTCAAACTATGTAGGCAAGACACCATTTGCGGCAGTCAACCTGATCATGCCGTTTATCATGATTCTCGGTGCAGTCGGATTTATGATCGGCACCGGCGGCAGTGCCCTGACTGCCCGTACACTGGGTGAGGGAAAGAAAGAACTGGCAGACCGCTACTTCTCCATGGCAGTGCTGCTGACGATTGTCTCAGGTATTACCATATCAGTGCTGGGGCTGATCTTCCTGGAGCCGATTGCCTACTGGATGGGCGCGACTGCAGATATGATTGATTACTGTCTGCTGTATGGAAGAATCCTGCTCTGTTCCACAACGATGTACATGCTGCAGAATGTATTCCAGAGTTTTCTGGTTGCGGCAGAAAAGCCGAAGCTTGGCCTGATCTTTACCATCGCAGCCGGAGTCACCAATATGGTGCTGGATGCGCTGTTCATGGCAGTATTCAACTGGGGCCTGGCCGGGGCTGCTGCAGCGACGGTTATCAGTGAATCGATTGGCGGCCTGCTGCCGCTGATCTACTTCCTGCGTAAGAATAACAGCCGTCTTCATCTGGTCAGAACAAAACTGGAGTGGCATCCGGTTGTCAGAATGTGCTCCAATGGTGCTTCTGAGTTCATGAGTACCACTGCCGGCTCACTGGTCAGTATTCTCTATAACTCCCAGCTGATGATGTACGCCGGAGAAGACGGCGTTGCGGCATATGGCGTCATGATGTACGTCTACTTTGTATTTGCCGGAATGTTTATGGGATACGCAGTCGGATCAGCACCGATTGTCAGCTATCACTATGGAGCATCACACCGTGATGAAGTGAAAAACATGCTCCACAAGAGTCTGAAGATCATGATCATCACCGGTATCGCCATGCTGGTTCTGGCACAGGCACTATCTGGTACGATTGCCAGCATCTTTGTCGGATATGATGCAGAACTGTGTGCATTCACCAAACATGCATTCAGTATCTATTCCTGGAACTTCGTGCTGTGTGGGATCAACGTCTATGCTTCATCATTCTTTACGGCATTGAATAACGGCGGTATCTCAGCAGCGATCTCCTTTATCCGAACACTGGTCTTTGAGATGGCCTGTGTACTGATCCTGCCGAGATTCTTCGGCATTGATGGTATATGGGCTGCACTGCCGCTGGCAGAAGTGCTGTCATTCTTTGTCTCAGCCGGCTTCCTGATCAAAAACAGGAAACGGTATCACTACGCCTGAGTATGTATCACATCCCCTGAAATCAACAGCGTGCAGAGAGTGAAATCACATCTGCACGTTTTTATATAAGTGAAATGGTGACAAATTAGTATGCCAATGTGCAGAATCGGATGACCATGCAGGCTGGAAGACGCTTAAAATAAGTTCAATATAGGGGGAAGAGGAAAACTTTATGAAATTGAAATCAATGCTTGCAGGTGCAGCAGCCGCAGCCATTTTGACTGTGTCCGGCGCTGTGATTCCGGTACATGCGGATGGCTATTGGACAGAAGGCTGGTGGGATGATCCGACTCAGACATGGCATGATGGCTATTGGACAGAGACAGGATCTTCAGATACCTGGACGGATACTTCTGCAGCTTTTACAACTTCTGCGGCCGGCTGGATGCAGTATTACAGCCAGACTGATTCACAATGGGCAGGTGTTGTCATTGGCAACGCATCAACGATTGCCAATAACGGCTGTGTGCCGACTGCCGGCGCAATGGTGCTGAGCCACTTCGGTATCAGCCAGACACCGCTGGATGTTGCATACTCCATGAACAGCTGGGGTGATTACAACGCTGATTATGGTCACGGTGCTGACAGCAACGCATGGAATAATCTTGCGGCAAACTATGGCTTCTCCGCATGGGGATGCTACAGCGCAGAAGATACAATCGGTGCCCTGGGCGGCGGTGCGCTTGTCGCTGCCTGTGTGAATGCCGGTGCAGGAACGCACTGTGTAGTCCTGACTGGCGTTGATGGAAACGGCAATACAACTGTGTATGATCCATACGGCGGCATCTATTCCAGCAATGTCTACAGTCTCTGGAACAACCGTTCCTCCAGTTGGGTAGACACCGTTGGCGGCGGTCCGTTCATCGCATTGCAGTAAGCATATCTACAGAATTCACTGGTCCGGGGAAACCCGGGCTTTTTTGTGGCGCATCAGAAAAGGAGAACGCTCATGCAATCCATGAAGGTTCTCCTCTTTGAGTGATTTCTGTTACTCGGCCGGAACACTTGCCGGGTTGAGTTCGTTATCGATTGCCGTATTGCATACCAGCCAGGTATCGCCGGATTTGACGAAGGTCAGCTGATAACCGATATTCCATGTCCGCTCCAGATTTTCTGAAGTGTTCTTGGCATAGTAGTCAAAGCTCACATGGGCAACGATGGTGGTGTCACTCTGCTGGCAGATATCCAGTACCTGGGCATTGGAGAAACTGCTTGTTTCATGATCTGAGAACCAGGTGTTCTGCAGGGTGATATAGCGCTGATACCAGAGGGCGTTGGTAAAGGAGATGGCGGTGACTGCACTGAGACTGGTATCTCTTGCCGGATAGGCAGCGAGTGTCTCGCCGTCAGTGATAATCAGATCTTTGATGGAATCATCGGTCACTGCAGTGCCTGCGAGCAGGTTTCCGCTGATGACATCTTCCACCAGCGAATAGGCATTGCCGTTGGCATCGCTCAGTGACGGGTAGCCTAGCAGGCCATCCAGCTGATACGTATCAACCGATGGAATAATGGATGTGTCATAGACATCATTGAAGTTGGAAGCTGCAGTGTTGGACTGCACCAGTTTGTCAGAAGAGATTGCCACACCATTGGATTGAATGGATGAACCGGCCGGTACTTCAATCGTATAGGATTTGGTGCCAGTCAGCGGCATGCATGCCTGATAGCCGGAATCGGTGCTGTACACTTTGACAATGCCGAGTGCGGTATCACCGGAAGACAGCGAATAGGTCTTGATCTCACTCTCTGTATCAACCGGATAGTAGAGCACGCTGTCCATGTCTACGCCGGAGAAGTGATCTGCCAGTGCAGTATCATAGGCACTTTCGGAATCCATGGATGGATCCGTATGCTGGGCACTGTCATACAGGCCGGTATAATCCTGATTCTGGATCTGTTTCAATAATGCAGTGACGGCATCGCCTGGCTGTGACAGGGAAGTGGAATCGCCCTGCTCCATGGCGGTGAATGTTTTCTTCTGTGAATTGACATAGACTGCACCAACGCCCAGGGTGATGGCAGTACAGCCGGCAATCATCAGGATAGCAACGACAGGTTTCAGACGTTTCTCAGCCATTTTTGCGTCCTCCCTTGCGAACCAGAATCGCATCCGGCAGACGTCTGCTTCCATACATGGATACCGGGTAATTTACATATTTTCCGTTATACATCATGACTGAAGAATTTCCGCCATCCAGGTTGCCTGCTTCAACTGCACCGTAATCCAGGAAGATCTGCAGGATATCTTCGTACTTGGCACCCCAGGAAGAAGGGCCGCGTCCATCAACCACCAGTAACAGCAGTGTGCCGTCTTCCAACATGCCGACTGCAGTTCTCGGGTTGAGCATATTCAGATCAGACTGGGCAGTGTAGACGTTCTGTCCGTTATGGATGAAGGTTGGTCCGAAGGTGATGGCTTCTTCAACGCCCATCTCCAGAAGGGCAGATGCGCTGGCGGTCGTGGCGATCAGTTTGTGATCGGCAGTGAATGCAATGACTGAAGAAGTGCCGTCCTGGACAATCTTTCCGTCACTGATGACAATGCCGGCCGGAACACTTCCGTCTCCGGTTCCGCCGCTGTCCAGGAAGCCGCCGCCGTTGATTCCGGCAATGGCATCAAATGTTTCAATGTATTCCGGCAGTTTTGGTCCGCTTGCGCCGGTGCTCATACCCGGATTCAAGGCGATGAATACATCTTCCGGATCATGGATGACCATCATGTAGCCTTCGTAGGTATTGCCATAGACGTGCTGGATCTCAATTCCATCGCCGTTGGTGTCGGCTGAGACTGCATCGCTTGAGATAATGTTCTGTGAGCCGTCACTGATCACACTTCCGGAATCAGAAGAGGAAGGATTCTTCAACTCTTCCAGTTCATCGGCAGAATAGAATGTGCTGGCAATCTTATAAGTGAGTGAGTTTTCATCCAGTGATACCATGAGCTGCCGGCTATAGTTTGGATGTGAAGATCCGGCATACTTTTCCCTGATATAGGAATAGCCGGTAATGGAAATGCCAATGGCAATTCCCAGCACACTCAGCACAAGTGTCAGCCAGACCGGTACTCCGCTGTTTTTTTTTTTTTTCATCATCATTCGCTCCCCTTAGTGCAACAAACTTGACGTCCTCCCGCCTATTGAATAAGCGGGAATCCCCTGACACCTACATCATGGCTCACATTCCACGAATTCAGAATGATATATCATACGGTATAAGAGGTTTCGCATGCTGCAGGTTATCAGTACTTTGTTACACCCTGAAGGTTAGCAGCCAGTATACTTCTGCAGGACACGCCTGGCCCTTGTTTGAATCATGTATGACTGCCGTCTGCTAGAATCCAAAGCAGGCCCGGCAGCTGATGTGCTGGTTCTTCATGTTCTGTATTAAATCTGTGTGCATAGACAGAAAGCTTGAGAATTGTTTAAGGCATGTGCTCTGATCTGGCTGCCGGTAGGTATCATTGCAGTTCATAAGCAGAAAGCCAGAGTATAGATCACGCTGAACCTGGTGTCCTTCAATTGTCTTCCAGCGTTCATGGAGTTTGTGCTTGACGTATTCGTTTGTGTCATGGTGATACTGACTGGCTCTGTATTTCATGGGATTCACTTTGTGTATTTCTTTTTCTTCATAATGAAGTTTGCGGTCAATGATACTGATAAGTGATGCAGGTGCCCTGTCATTCAAGGACTTTCCAAAACGTTTCTTCCGCTTGTATGGATATACAGGCTTTCCCTTGATCATGATGGGTGTACTCTTCCGTTCGGTTTTCTTTGCCTTCTTCTGCAGTCCTTTGAAATTCATGTGTTCAACAACCACTTCATCGCCAAGTTCAAGAATCCTGTTAGACAGCTGTTCATGGCAGTTCTGGATGTACAGTGCTTTACTGGCATAGGTGGATTTCAACTGACGGTGTGCTTTGCGGTATCCGTTGCTGTAGATCCAGTGTTTCTTTCCCTTTTTGATTCTTCCCGCCGGATCATAGTACTGGGGATTGGAATGACGCTTACTGCGGTCCATGTATCGCTGTATGGAGGCGATCTTACGGTTATACCGCCTGACATCCGGAGCCAGTTTCTCCAGTATCAATGCAGTATCAGAACAGACCGCTACAGTAGATACTCCGATATCAATTCCCACTTTGCCCTGAGAGATGATCCGGTTCTTCTTTGGGGGTATTCCAT
>JAKVJO010000032.1 GCA_022486935.1 Solobacterium sp.
CACACCGACCGCCATGCCAACACCAACGGCCACGGCAACACCGGAGGCGACAGTGGATCTTGATACGGATGACTCCATCAACCGGCTGGTCAATCAGGCATATCCGATCCGTTCGGATTATGTGCCGGATGATCTGGTTGTGCCGAATGTCACCAACAATGACAATCAGGAATTACGCAGTGAAGCGGCAGGCAAACTGGAAGAGATGTTTGCGGCAGCCCAGGAACAGAATATCTATCTGAAACTGGTCAGCGGCTACCGTGACTATACGCTGCAGACATCCCTGTACAACACCTATGTCAACAAGTACGGAGCAGCTTATGCCAACATGCTGGATGACCATCCGGGTGCCAGTGAGCATCAGCTGGGTCTGGCGGCGGATATCGGCTGGTACAATGGCCAGTGTGAAATCCAGTCCTGCTTTGCGACCTACCCGCAGTACACCTGGCTGGAGGAGAACTCCTATCTCTATGGCTGGATTATCCGCTATCCGGAAGGAAAGCAGGAAGTGACAAAGATCATCTATTCCCCATGGCATTTCCGCTATGTCGGGATAGAAGAAGCAACCAAGATCCATGATTCCGGTCTGACCATTGAAGAGTATTACAATCGATCTGCAGGATAAGGGAAGGCGTGAAGTCTTCTCTTTTCAATACCCAGAAGAAGTGACAGATCTGCGGCAAGCGCAAAATCAGATGACAAAATGCCACAAAATTACATGACAAAATGCCTCAAAATAACGCAACAAAATGCCTCAAAATAACGCAATTTGGTGAACGGAAATGTAAAAAATCCGCATAAGCACGCGGTATATCATCAATCTTCTTCGGAAGTGTGATTTGACCATTTTTGGGGGAATTTGAAACAGCCAAAACACTTTGATTGTTGCACGACGCGCAACAAAAGAGAATGTCTGTTCATGCGTGCATGAGGAAGAGAAAAGGATTATCATTGTTCAGGTTCAAAGGGGGATGCGGGAAATGAGTACAGCACGCAAACGGATTCAGACTTCTGAGACAATGATGGTCGGAATTGAGATGGCGGCAGCCGGCGGATTCATGGATGCCTATTCCTATCTTGCAAGGGGACATGTATTCGCCAATGCCCAGACAGGGAATATGATCCTGCTGGGAATTGGACTGTTCAACGGTGATATGACTGCGATCTCTCACTATGGAACACCGATCCTGGCATTCGCACTGGGCGTGGCCATGGCAGAAGTGATCCGCACGCAGATTTCAAAAGGCCATGATTCAGACCGACTGTTTCACTGGCGCCAGATTTCTGTACTGGCAGAAATGATCCTGCTGGTATGTGTCAGCTTCCTGCCCCAGGAATTGAATCTGCTGGCCAATTCGCTGACTTCACTTGCCTGTGGTATTCAGGTGGAAAGTTTCCGCAAAATCCATGGCAATGGTGCAGCAACCACGATGTGCATCGGCAACCTGCGCAGCGGCACGGAGAATCTCTGCCGGTTCATTCAGCTGCGTGAGCCTGTTTATCTGAAACGGACGGCACTGTACTTTGGATTGATTCTCTGCTTTATCCTTGGCGCAGTGTTTGGCAGCTTTGTCATCCAGTCACTTGCACTGAAGGCAATTCTTGTGGATGCGGCGATCCTGATGATTGCATTCCTCATCATGTTCCAGGAAGAAAAAGAATTTGGATAAGAAAACAGGGATCTCAATTGAGATCCCTGAATACGTTATAGAAGCGTAATGTGATGCTTGCCGCATTCTTCAATCATCTGGTCCGGCCAGATGGAAGCCTGTACTTCTCCGACGTGTGCCTTGTTCAGCAGTAACATGCACAGCCTGGACTGGCCGATACCGCCGCCGATGGTATACGGCAGTTCTTTCTTCTGGATCATCTGATGATACGGGAGTGTCAGTCTTCCTTCGCAGTGTGATGCCTGGCACTGGGTAATGATGGAATCCTCGTCGACCCGGATGCCCATGCTGGAGATTTCCAGTGCACGGTCCAGGGATGGCAGATAGAATAACAGATCGCCATTCAGGTTCCAGTCATCATAGTCCGGTGCCCTGCCGTCATGCGGATGCTTGGAGCGCTTCAGCGGCCAGCCGATCTGCTTGATGAAGACACATTTTTTATCTTTGACAATGGCATCTTCCCGTTCCTTGACACTCAGCTCAGGATACAGGTCTTCCAATTCCTGTGAGGTGATGAAGAAGACATCATCTGCCAGATGGCATACTGCCTCGGGATACTTGTACCATACTTCGTGTTCCATATGCTTGATGACTTTGAAGATGGTGCGTACGGTCGCTTCCAGTGTCTCTTCCGTGCGCTCATTTTTGGCAATGACTTTTTCCCAGTCCCACTGGTCAACATAGACGGAGTGCAGATTATCCAGCACTTCATCTCTGCGGATGGCATTCATGTTGGTATAGAGACCTTCATGGAGTTTGAAGCCATACTTCTTCAGTGCATAGCGTTTCCACTTGGCAAGTGACTGTACCACTTCAATGCGTTCTTCCGGCAGCTCCTGGATATCGAAGGATACCGGACGCTCAATGCCGTTCAGATTATCGTTGAGGCCGCTCTTCCTGGTGACAAATAACGGTGCACTGATTCTGGAGAGGCCCATCTCCTTGCCGAACTCCCGCTGGAAGGTATCTCGGATATACTTGATCGCTTCCTGCGTATCCCTCACAGAGAGGACCGGATCATAATTGACTGGTGTCTGAAATTTCATATTGATGACTTCCTCGCTTCACTCATGAGAAATATTCTAGCAGATATTGGAATGCATGAACGAACAGATGTGATCAGATTTGCGTGCATGAATGTTTCGGATATTCTTCTGAAATCGTTGGCATGGCTTTTTGAACAGCGTATACTTGAGTCATAAAAGAGGGTTGATTGTGGGAGATCATCTGCGATGGCTTTTAAACCTGTTCATTAAGCCTCATGTGAACAGCCGCTATGTATCAGATCATCTGGACCGTTCGAACTTGAACATGATGATTGTGCTCTGCGCAATTACCGGTTTGGCGAACACGGTCCTCTTGCTGGTGTATCTGCTCGGCGGCATCCGTCCCCAGCTGGATACACAGTTCATCGGAAACAGCGGGGTACCGGGTGTCTGGTACCGCGTCATCTGTCTGCTCATGATCGTCTGGTGTGCAGTACTGGTTTATATCGGTATGGAACGCCGGCAGAACCTGCATCAGAATCATCTGGAGATCCAGGAACTGATGATTGCCAATGCCATGATCTTTACCATCTACAGTGTATTCATCTCAGCAATTGATATGATCAACGGCAATGATGCACTGGTGTTCGTGTTTGTGGAATTCTGGCTGTATGCGATTATCAGCATGCACCCGCTGACCGCAGAGATATGCTCGGGAATCTCATTCATTGCCCTGCGCATGTTTGCCGGGTCTGCTTATTCCTTCCGTGATTTTGCAGAACTGCTGATCCTGTGGATTGCCATTGTCGTCAGCGGCGCCATCTCCTATGCTCTGCGGAGCGATCAGCTGGCCATGCGGGAACAGTACCGCACGATGAACCGGCAGCTGAAGAAAGACTCCCTCATTGATGCGCTGACCGGACTTAGAAACAGAAGGGCACTGCGCAGTGACTATGAAGCCTACAACGGCAAAGAACTCATTGTCATGATGGCAGATATTGATAACTTCAAATCCTACAATGACAAGTTCGGCCATCAGGCCGGCGACAGTGCACTGAAGATGATCAGTGAGATCATGGATCAGTCCTTTGCCAAAGCAGGGTGCTACCGCTATGGCGGCGATGAATTCCTGATTGTGGCGGACGGCGTTACGCAGGACCAGTTTGAAACAGCCATGGCAAGCATGCGCACCAAGCTGGCAGACAGCCTGAATGTGCAGCACCGCGAACCATTTACCTGCAGTACCGGATATGTATACGGCGTCTGCAAGTCCAATGAGGATCTGAGAGAAATGATCCATCAGGCAGATGGCCAGCTGTATGAGTCAAAGTCAGTGCCGGGCAAGAACAGAAGTTCCTGCTCACCATATGTCAGGGGTCTGGATGTTTCCATGACCTCGGCTGTTCCGGTCATCGATGATGATGACAACACGATGGAACATCATCTCTGGTAAGTGTTTGATGCAATGGGGCTTCTTCCAGTTCAGGAGGAAGCTTTTTAGATACAAAAATCCGGAAGCCATCCCTGCATACAGGAATGATTCCCGGATCTGTTATTAATGGATCATTCGACGTCTTCGAACTGGCTGTTGTAGAGCTTTGCATAGAATCCGTTCTTGGCAAGGAGCTGCTCATGGCTGCCGACTTCGACAATGTCGCCATGATCCATGACCAGGATCAGATCTGCATTCTTGATGGTGGACAGGCGGTGGGCAATGACGAAGGAAGTGCGTCCCTTCATCAGGTTCTCCATGCCTTTCTGGATCAGGATCTCGGTACGGGTATCTACGGAAGAGGTTGCTTCATCAAGGATCAGGATCTTCGGATCACTGAGGAATGCACGGGCAATCGTCAGCAGCTGTTTCTGACCCTGGGAGATGTTGGTGGACTCTTCATTGATCTCGGTCTGATATCCATTCTCCAGTGTGCGGATGAAGTGATCGACATATGCCGCATCAGCAGCCTTGATGACTTCTTCATCTGTCGCGTCGGTTCTGCCATAGCGGATGTTGTCCATGATGGTTCCGGTGTGCAGCCAGGCGTCCTGGAGCACCATGCCGAAGCAGTCACGCAGATCTTTGCGTGTAAGGTCCCTGGTATCAATGCCATCCACGTAGATCGTACCGCTGTTGAGATCATAGAAGCGCATGAGCAGTTTGACGATCGTTGTCTTGCCGGCACCGGTAGGTCCGACAATGGCAACCTGCTGACCTGCTTTTACAATGGCACTGAAGTTGTGGATGATGATCTTGTTTGGATCATAGCCGAATACCACATTCTCAAAGGCGACATCGCCCTTGATCGTGAGATTTCCAGATTCATCTCTGATACTGACTGGATGCTCGGTATCTTTGGAGGCTTCCGGTTCATCCAGGAATTCAAATACACGTTCTGCCGCAGCTGCAGTTGACTGCATGACATTCATGATCTGGGCAGTCTGGGTAATCGGCTGGTTGAAGTTTCTGACGTACTGGATGAATGCCTGGATATCACCGATGGAGAGTCCATCATGAATTGCCAGGTAGCCGCCAAGTACACAGCATCCGACGTAGCCGACATTGCCGATGAAACTGGTGATCGGCTGCATGATTCCGGACATGAACTGTGCCTTCCAGGCAGAGTCATACAGTTTGCCGTTGAGACTGTTGAAGGTGTCGATGGAACGCTCTTCGCCGTTGAATGCTTTCATGACGATGTGGCCGCCGTACATCTCTTCAATATGTCCGTTGACATCACCAAGCGTGGTCTGCTGGGCAGAGAAGTATTTCTGACTGTGTTTGACAATCTTGGCTGCACAGATGCCGGACAGCGGCACCACAATCAGTGCCATCAGGGTCATCTGCCAGGAGATGCTGAACATCATCCAGAGAATACCGATGATTGTCACAACGGAAGTGAAGATCTGCTGCACCGACTGGTTCAGTGACTGGGATACCGTATCAACATCGTTGGTGACACGGGACAGCACTTCGCCATGGGTCTGTTTGTCAAAGTAAGACAGCGGCAGGCGGTTGATCTTTTCCGAGATCTCTTTGCGCAGGCTGTAGGTTACTTTCTGGGTAACGCCGGCCATCATCCATCCCTGTGCATAGTTGAACAGCATGGACAGGACATAGATGATTCCAAGTTTGGTGAGAATGGCAAGAATCGCATCGAAGTCGATTCCGCCGGTATTGGAATACTTGGCTACCAGTCCTTCTGCCAGTTTGGTGGTGGCAGTGCCGAGGATCTTCGGACCGATGATGTTGAAGATAGTGGATGCGATTGCGAAGATGATAATGATGATCAGGGTGACGTAATACGGTTTCATGTACTGGACGAGCTTGCCGATGGTTCCCTTGAAGTCCTTGGCCTTATCGCCGGCTACCATGCCCCGGCCGGCCCGCATGCCGGTCTTGTATTTCTTCTGGGGCATTGTCTTTCTGTTCTGTTCGCTCATGCCTGTCCCAGCTCCTCTCTGCTCAGCTGTGAGTAGGCAATTTCCTGGTATACCTTACAGCTCTTCATTAATTCTTCGTGCGTGCCCATGCCGGCAATCCGTCCCTGATCCAGGACGATGATCTTGTCTGCGTGCATGATGGAGCTGATCCGCTGGGCAACAATGAATACCGTTGCGTGGGTCTTGTCCACCATCTTTGACAGTGCTTCTCTCAGCATGGCATCGGTCTTGTAGTCCAGTGCACTGAAGGTGTCATCGAAGATATATACCTGGGCATTCTTGGTCAGTGCCCGGGCAATGGACAGACGCTGTTTCTGACCGCCGGAGACATTGGTTCCTCCTTCGGCAATCGGCTCATGGATGCCTTCCGGCATCTGCGTCACGAACTCTTTGGCCTGGGATACTTCCAGGGCATTCTCAATCGTTTCTTCAGAAGCGTTCTCATCGGCATATTTCAGATTGGATTCAATCGTGCCGGAGAACAGGACACCCTTCTGCGGCACATAGCCGATCTTGCTGCGGAGATCCTTCATTGTGACATTGCGGATATCGGTATCACCGAATTTGATTTCGCCGCCGGTCACATCGAAGAACCGCGGCAGCAGGTTGATCAGTGTGGACTTGCCGGAACCGGTTGAACCGATAAAGGCAACTGTCTCACCGGGGTTGGCCTGGAAAGAGATATCCTCCAGGACATTGGCTTCTGCATTTGGGTATTTGAATGAGACATTGTCGAAGGTGATTGTTTCATTTTCTTTTGGAAGGGTAACAGGATTCTTGGGATCTTTGATCGTCGGCTCTGTTTCCAGCACCTGGAATATACGCTGGGCAGAGACGGAGGATCTCGGGATCATGATGAAGATCATGGCAATGACCATGAAGGAGATCAACACCTGCATGGAGTATTGCAGGAAGGCCATCATCTCACCGATCTGCATGGCGCCCAGATCAATCTGCTTGGCACCGAACCAGATAATGAGAATGGAGATGCCGCTCATCAGAAACTGCATGGCCGGCATAATCGTTGCCATGGCGCGGTTGACGAAGATATTGACCTTGGTGATATCCGTGTTGACATCATCAAAGCGTTTCTCTTCCGTCTTCTGGTTGTTGAATGCACGGATGACCAGCATGCCGTCAAGCTGTTCTCTGGTGACCAGGTTCAGACGGTCAACCATCTTCTGGATGACTTTGAACTTCGGCAGGGTAACGGTAAAGGTAATGATCAGCAATGCAAAGATGATCAGCAGCACCCAGCCAAGCAGTCCGACCATGCTTGGATAGCGCATGACCTTGAACAGTGCGGTAAAGCCCATGAACGGTGCAAATAGCACAATCCGCAGCATCATGGTCAATACCTGCTGCACCTGCTGGATATCATTAGTTGTCCTGGTAATCAAAGAAGCAGTGGAGAAGTGGGAGAATTCTTCAGAAGAGAAGGATTCCACTTTCTTGAATACATCAGCACGCATGTTGCGGCAGGCACCGGTTGCAGTGCGGCTGGAAAGATACGCAGCAGCGGCAGCGCAGAGCGAACCGATCAGGGTGATCAGCAGCATCCAGCCGCCCTCTGTCCACAGGTACTTGGACTGGATCGCTTCGGTATCCATGCCAAGTGCAGAGTATTCACTCTTCAGCAGCATGATCTCGGCTGATTCCAGATTCGCATCGGTATAGCCGGAGATCTTCTCTTCTGCCTTGGATTGAATCTGTTCAATCATCTGCGGCTGTGCCTGGAGTGCAGCGTACAGCTGATCCTCACTGGCAATGCCCATCTGATCCAGCATGTCCTGTTCGCCAAGCATGGAGACAATCAAAAACGGCTTTTCCGTAAGACCCGAAAGATCTGCCTTGGAATCATTAACGACATAGATGTCTTCATTGGCCACTTCCGGGTATTCAGAAAGATATTCGGTGTCTCCCTGATGGATCAGCGTATAGCTGGATTCCAGTGTGGAGATGTCCTCTTCACTCATGAACAGTTCCATGTGTTCAAAGGTTGATGACCGCAGAGCCTGCGGGGTTGATGAAGTGATGCCGCCGTACTGGATGCCATAAGTCATGATATTTGACATATAGTCCGGCAGGGCAAGTTCACATTGTACCTGACCGAAGACGAGGCAGATGATTGCCACGACCGACAGCCAGAACGGTTTCAGATAGCGCAGTGCCTTGAGCATGTGCTGTTTCCCTCCCAATTCAATTTCAAACGAACTACGGAGTTATAGTACCACGGTAATATAAACATGTAAATCGGGTCATAATTGAATGTTGCCATAGTGCAAATAGTGTGGTATAAACTGAATGACAGCAGGAGAACAGATGACCAGAGAAACCGAAACCGGCAAAAAAAGAGAGATCAGGATGAAGGCCATTGCGCTGTTCCGTGAGAACGGCTATGACGCAGTGACAATCAATGATATCTGTGCAGCATCGGAAATCTCCAAGAATACGTTCTATTATTATTTCTCCGGCAAAGAAGATCTGATCATGGATCTGTTCAAAGTCATGCAGACGGTGAGCGAAGATGAACTGATGCAGATCATGGCAATTGCTGATCCATATGAACAGCTGAAGTTTATCTACGGCACCCTGACAGATGATGTGGAAAAGCTCGGCAAGGAAATCATGAAAAAAGCGCTGATGGCAAATCTCTCCAAAGCAGAAACCTTTGAGAAAGACGCAAAAGCCGTACAGCGTAAAGATCATACGCATAAACCGAATCCCTACTATGCAATGATGCACTCCATCTATGAACGTGCCCAGCAGGCAGGAGAAATCCGGGATGATGTCAAAGCAGATGAACTGCTCAAGACTTCCATGGCACTGTTTATGGGATGTCTGCAGATCTGGGCAACTGCTCCATGCAAGATCAACCTGACTGCCATGTACCGCGAACATTATGATTTATTGATCCTGAAACAGAAATAACTGCCCGGTGAAGAATCGGGTTTTCTTTTGAAATAACAGATCCAATTGTGTCAGAATGATGAAACATCTCAAAACTACGTGAAATACAGTGCGGAATTCACCTAGCGGTTAGCGCGCCGAGGCCAAATTCCCCGGTCTTTTGTATAAATATTATTGTGGTTTGTCTGGTACGATGATATCGTTGCCGGCTGTAACGTCCTCTGCCATTTAATGGTAAAGGAGGTGAGACCATGGCAGGATTATTGTGCAGCTTTTTGCTGTCCGTCGCGGCTGGTGTAGTTTCCTACTACATCTGCCGTTGGCTGGACAGCCTGTTTCTTCGGACTGGCCGACAGCTGAAGGAATAGGAGGAAACGAAAAGCAGGGGTCGTATCCCTGCTTTTCGTTTGTAACTGGTGAAGCCATGGCATTTGTGCAGTGCACACATAATATAGCCGTTCGCAATGTCAGTGTCAAGATATGACATGCAGGCATGGTTTGTTCTGCACCTGCTTCTGTGCCTGGAAACCGCGCAGATAAGATGAGGCAACAGTACTGTTCTTTTTTGAAGAACGAGCTATGATGCATAGTAGAACTATGGCTTGAGAAAAGAGGCGCTTGTTGATGCTTGCGGCAGTCATTGTCATTCTGGCAGTTCTGATTCTGATCACCGTGCTGTTGAACCTTGGGGCTGTTGTGAAGTCCTTCGGCAAAATCGTGCAGAAAATGCAGAATGACCTCAATCGGGAATAACCGGATGTGAAAGAAAAACACCGAAAGGTGATTTTCTTTTGGGCCTGATTATCTGAAGAATGATAATGCCAGTATGATGATCAGCAGCGCCACCACAATCAACCCGGCAAGGTAGCCCTTTGAAGTCTGGGCGTGGATCTCTTCGCGTTTGCCGTTCCAGGTGTTATTCATCTTGTTTGACTCGCTGGATGCCATGATCTGCCTCCTCCTTCCCCATAAATTCAACTGTTTATTTCTGCCCACAGTATAGCATTGCGGCCGATAGATACAATATTCGCGTTTGTTCGACTGCACTTGGCGCGGCATCAGGCACATATTCAGCTTTTATGTGATATAAAATGGGGTTAGAGCAATACACGACTCGGAATGTGGGGAATTGCCTCTTGGATACAGATATCAAAAATTATGAGCACCTCTTTCAGACATTGAAGTGCGGAATCTATGAATATGAACTCACTGATCAGGGTTCGCATTTTCTGCGCGTCAATCCGCAGGGTTTGAAGATGCTCGGCTATACCATGGAAGAACTGCAGGCAAGAGATTACTGGCCGGATGCTGAACTGATCTGCCAGGATGATCTGGTCCGTCTTTCGGATCTGTTTAAGGATATGCACAACCTGGGCGACCAGCAGGACATTGCCTACCGTATGCGAAGAAAAGACGGATCGGTATTCTGGGTCAGCGGAACGGTGCAGCTGGTTGCGGCGACGGAATCTGTACTGACTGTACAGAGTGTGTGCATTGATATCAGTAAGCAGAAAGAAGCGGAAGATAAACTTCTCGCAGAGGAAGGTGTTCTTCAGAAACAGCTGCTGGAACTCAATGAGAAAGACCGCAGTATCAAGGCGGCAGTCAACCAGGCAAATCTCTATTACTGGGAAGTGAACCTGGATACCCACACTGCCTGGATCGGCGAAAAGCTGATGAATGACTTTGAACTGCCGAGGAAACTGGAGAACTTTCCGGAGTCATGGCTGAAAACAGGCCTTGTGCATCCGGATGATATTGAGCTTTACCGCAGAAAGATTGAACTGCTGTACCAGAAGACCGTCGAACATGTGGAATTTGAGTGCCGCTGCCGGGAAGCCCGGTCCAGTGTATTTACCTGGCGCCGGCTGAGTATCAACAATGTTTCCTGGAGTGAAGACGGCAGGCCTCTGAAGGCCATCGCCACAGCAGAGAACATCCAGAATGCCAAACGGATGGAACAGCTTTACCGAAATGAGCAGGAATACCGCAGAAGTATCGCATCCTCGATGATTACCAGCTGCCGGATCAATATATCCCGCGGAATTGTTGAAGACCTGTGGGCGGGCAGTGAGAATATCATGCGGCCGGAATATGAAACGCTGACAGACTACCGAAAACGCCTGCTGATCATCATGGATGAGATTGAACTGACTGATGCCGACAATGAGGAACTCTCCTGTGCACATCTGAATCAGATCTATGAACAGGGAATCCACTATGTCAAAAAGAACTACCGGGCAAGGCTGAAAGGACACCGGGAATTTATCTGGGTCCAGGTGACAGTCAACCTGCTGGCCGGCAAGCAGGACGGCGAAGTGATTGCCTTCTTCTATGCGCGGGATATCACTGCGGAACATACCAGGGAAATGGCAGGCATCACTGCCGCAAGAGACCGTGACATGATGATTGCGGCAACCCGATACATGTTCCCGATGTGCATCTCCGTCAACCTGACAAAGAATGAGTACTACATGATTGAGTATGACAACTTCAACGCCAGAAAGGCAGACCGCAGCAACAACTTTGATGAACTGATCCAGGTTGGCATCTCCACCATGCATGAGGAATACAAGCAGAAGTTTGCGGACTGCTTCATGCGCAGGAATCTTCTGGCTGCCTATGCCCGTGGAGAGAAGGCTGTCTCCCTGACACATCTGCAGATGTGCGTAGACGGCAAGTATCACTGGAACCGCACAACGGTCATCTTTACCCGGGATCATTACTCTGATGATGTGCTGGAAGTAACGGTTACAGAATGCGTCGATGAGCAGAAACAGGCAGAACTGGATATTGCCGAAAAGGAACAGCAGGCGCAGGAAGCACTGGCCCAGGCCCGTCAGGCAAACCAGGCAAAGAGTGCCTTCCTTGCCAGGATGAGCCATGATATCCGCACACCGATGAATGCCATTATCGGTTTGACGTCATTGTCCATGCAGGATCCGACAGTTTCACCGAAGGTGAAGGAGAATCTGCAGAACATCAAATTCTCCAGTGACTTCCTGATGGGACTCTTGAATGACATCCTCGATATGTCACGGATTGAATCCGGCAAGGTAGTGCTGCACCCGCAGCCATACCGCTTCCGGGATTTCCAGGATAATCTGAGAAAGATGTTTGAACCGCAGTGTAAAAAGAAGAATATATCCCTGGTATTTGCGGCACCGAAATATGATGCACTGGTCAATACGGATATTCTGAGACTGAACCAAATCTTCTTCAATCTGTTCTCCAATGCGGTCAACTATACCAATGAAGGAGGCAGGATTGCCTTCTATACCGAAGATCTGAAGAAGGATGATCAGCATGTCTACGGCGACTATATCGTTGAGGATAACGGCATCGGCATGACGCAGGAATTCCTTGACCGGGTATTCCAGCCATTTGAGCGGGAAGATGAAACCTACTCTTCCAACCTCAAGGGCAGCGGTCTTGGCCTGAGTATTGCCAAGAGTCTGGCTGAACTGATGGGCGGGTCGATCCGCATTGAAAGCAGGAAGGATGTCGGAACAAAAGTGATTGTGCATCTCACTTTTGATCTGTGCAATGACAGCACGCATAACTGCAGTCAGTCAGGAAAAAAGAATGACGTTGATCTCAGCGTATTGAACGGAAAGCGGATTCTGGTGGCAGAGGACAATGACCTGAATGCTGAGATCGCTTCAGCGATTCTGAAACAGAAGGCGATGCTGACAACACGGGCAGAAAACGGTCTGGCTGCAGTGAACCTGTTTCAGCAGTCTGCACCGGGTACGTATGATGCCATTCTGATGGATGTGCGCATGCCGATCATGGATGGACTTGAAGCAGCGAGAAAGATCCGTGCGCTGGCCCGGCCGGATGCCCTGCAGATACCGATCTTTGCAGTGACTGCCAATGCCTATCCGGAAGATATCGAAAACACCAGAAAAGCCGGAATGAATGCACATCTCTCCAAACCGATTGAACCGGAGCAGATGTACGCAACACTGGCTGAATACTTCAAATAAATAAAGCGGAGATCTTCAGGCTTTCGGGGCCGGATCTTCGCTTTCTTCTGCTGCACGTGACTTTTCACGGTTCTTCTGGAACTCTGCTTCATCCAGGGCATCCTGTTCTTTCTGCAGGCGCTCTTTTTCTTCCTGTTCCTTCTGACGTCTGACTTCCTTGTCATACTCGTCATAGTAGATGTGCTGAACATCGGTGCTCAGCGGAACATGGTATTCCCTGTCTCCGTTTTTGACATCATTCTTCAGTTTGTTTCTATCCCGCTGCAACAGGAAGATTCCGATGCAGATGATGGCAATGACAACAATATATCCCACTGTGGACATGGCAATACTCCTTTTTTAACAAGGAGATTCTAACATATCTCCATGCTGAGAAGAAACTGATTGTGTCTGAAGGTCTCTTTTGCAGTACACTTGGTACAATCAGACAGGAGGAACGAGAATCATGTCATTTGAAAAAGCATCCGCATACCTGAAAGAGCAGGGATTTGAAGATCGGATTATTGTACCGAGTGAGAGCAGCGCTACCGTAGCACTGGCAGCGGAAGCGATCGGCTGTGAGCCGGATCATATCGCCAAGACACTGAGCTTTCTGGTCGGGGACGAACCGATCATGATCGTGACCTCCGGACTGGCCAGAATTGACAACCCCAAATACAAGCATACCTTTCATATCAAGGCAAAGATGATTCCTTCCTTTGAAGTGGAAGAACTGACCGGACATGCGCCGGGCGGAGTGTGCCCCTTTGGCAGAAATGCCGGTGTCAAAACATACCTGGATGAAAGCCTGAAGAAATATGAAACAGTTTATCCAGCCTGCGGGGATGATCACAGTGCAGTCAAACTTTCCATTGCCGAGCTGGAACAGCTGTCCACACCGGAAGGCTGGGTTGATGTCACAAAAGAACCAGAGCCGGTCACTGAATAAGCATTGATTCAATGGTATCCCGATGACGGATCAGTCTGACTGTTCCGTTTGAAAGCAGTACTTCAGCCGGCCGCAGTCTTCCGTTATAGTTGGAGCACATGGAGTATCCATAAGCACCGGCATTCATTACACCGATCAGATCGCCTCTCTGTAATACAGGGAGGTTTCTTTCGTTGCCGAGGATGTCGCCGCTTTCACAGATGTCTCCGACAACGGTACTCACTTCCCTCTTTGTGGAATCACTGTATCCGACAATCTCGTGATAGGAATCATAGAGCACCGGCCGCATCAGTACATTAAAGCCGATGTCTGTTCCGATATAGGTGACTGGTCCGTTATGCTTGCGGGCAGTGACCGTGCCAAGCAGCTGGCAGCATTCTGCACTGACATATCTGCCGGGTTCTGTACGGATCTCAATCGTTCTTCCATAAGTCTGTACAAATGACTGAATCAGCTGATCCAGCTGTGAGCCCATGGCAGTTAAATCAAGCCGTGCTTCACCATGATAGGGGACTCCGAACCCACCGCCAAGATCCAGGAACTTCAGATCATGAAACTGCATGGCGGTATGAAAGAGGATCTCAGATGCTTTCAGATAGACGGTCGGTTCCAGAAACAGCGAGCCAACATGCATGCATAAGCCCTCAATGATCAGATCGTGTTTCTCTGCAATCGTATGAATCTCTGCCAGTTCATCGAGTGAAATGCCGAACTTGGTCTGGCCGCCGGTAATCACTTTCTGATTGTGACCTGCACCGATGCCCGGATTGATGCGCACTGCAGCAGCAGTATGCGGGGCAATTTCTCCATAGGCATCCAGCTGGTCCAGGGAGTCGAGGCACAGATGGATATTCTTCCTGACTGCTTCAAGCATCTCAGACTGGGGGATGTTGTTGGAGTAGAACGTGATCTCTTCCGGCAGGAAGCCGGCTTCAAGATCCAGGGCGATTTCTGTCGGTGACATGGCATCGGCATGGAAGCCTTCTTCATGGATGATCTTCAGCAGTTCCACATTGGAATTGGCCTTGGCAGAATAGCAGGGATGAAAACCTGAATATTGAAGAAGATGCCGCATCTGTTGGCAGCGGGTGCGGAGTATCTCTTCGTCATATACATACAGCGGTGAACCAAATCGGTTCAATAATTCCCTTGCAGTATCGCGGTTCAGTTTCAATGCGTCATCCATAGTTTTTCTCTTTTCCAGATGAATATTATAAGGGAGACAGTTTGAACGTGAACGAACGAATTCACAGAATGTTCACGTACTGTCCAGACAGGTATAAGAAAGACGACGTAATATCGTTTCTGCAATATAAGGAGATAACAGAACGATATGTTAAGTAAGAAAATCACTTCGCTGATCTGTGCGGGTGCCGTTGCGGCATCCATGGCCGGCTGCAGTTCTTCCAGCAGTACGGCTACGTCAACAGATTACAGCAATCAGACACTGACCGGCAAGGTCACTTCCATTGACGGCACCAAAGTGACAGTTCAGCTCGGTTCTTTGAGCTCAGACCAGGGCAATGGCGGCGGCCAGGCACCGGATTCCAGTGCGGCTCCGGATGGATCTTCCACAGGCGGTCAGGCTCCTGCTCAGCCAAGCGGTGATCCGGGCAGCAATCAGGCAGATTCCAGCGCAGCACCAGACGGCCAGAACGGCGGTCAGGGCAATGGCGGCGGTCAGGCTCCTGATTCCAGCGCAGCACCGGATGGACAGGGTGGAAGTGCACCTGATTCCAGTGCAGCTCCGGATGGACAGGGCGGCAGCAATGGCGGTTCACAGCCTGGCGGCATGGGCGGTCAGACCTTTACGGCCAGCGACAGCACAGCAACGATTGATCTTGATGGTGCAGCAGTCACCAGTTCCAGTACTTCAGATTCCATGAGCGTCAGTGATATTGCAGTTGACGATGTCATTGTCATTGAAGTCGGCGATTCCAACAAAGTGACTTCAGTGACCATTGAGGATCTCAATGGCGGCGGTGGCATGGGTGCCAGCTTCGGCGGGTCTGGCGAAGTGACACAGGGCACTGCGGCAACGACGATCTCGGAAGACAGTACAGTCTCCAATCAGTCTTATACGTCCAGCGGCGATGATGAAAATGCACTGCGGATTGACGGTGCAGCCGTTACCCTGGATGGGGTTACTGTCAGTAAGACCGGCGGCGCAACTTCCAATACGGAAGACGGCGACTTCTACGGCATGAATGCATCACTGCTCGCAACCAACGGGGCAACGCTGACGGCAAAGAACATTACCGTTACTTCTGATGCACAGAACGGAAATGGTGTCTTCTCCTATGGAACAGGCACCACGGTCAATATCTCTGATTCCACAATCACAACAACCAAAGACAATTCCGGCGGTATCCAGACAACCGGCGGCGGCACCACCAATGCGACCAATCTGACGGTCACCACTTCCGGCAATTCTTCTGCAGCGATCCGTTCTGACCGCGGCGGCGGAACTGTCAACGTTGACCAGGGAACCTATACCTCCAACGGCTATAACAGCCCGGGCATCTATTCCACAGCCAGCATCACAGCCAAAGATGCGACGATTACTGCTAACAACTCCGAGGGCCTGGTCATTGAAGGCGCCAACTCCATTGATCTGACCGACTGCGATGTGACTGGCAATATGTCTTCTACCAATTCCACAGCAGCAGATATCAGTGTCCACAATGTCATGATCTATCAGTCCATGTCCGGCGATGCAGATGTTGGCAGTTCTTCTCTGAAGATGACCGGCGGCACTTTGACTGGCAATGCCGGTGACATGTTCTTTGTGACAAATACCCATACCACCCTGGAACTTGACGGTGTGACCATCGTCAACAATGATGCGGCAGGAAAACTGCTGGCGGTAACGGGCAACAGTGCATCCCATGGCTGGGGCACTGCCGGCAGCAATGGCGGACAGGTTGATGCAGTCTTCAGCAATGAGACACTGACCGGTGACATTGAGGTTGATACCATTTCAACCCTGACACTGGAACTCAAAAACACAACTCTGACCGGTATGATCAACATTGTTGATAACGCCGAGGGCGGAACAGCAGTGGACAACAATGCGTCCATTACGATTGATTCCGGTTCAACCTGGAACCTGACAGGTGACTGCAAGGTCTCCACATTGATCAATAACGGCACCATCAACTACAACGGCTATACCATCACCCTGGCAGACGGCACGGTCCTGAGCAAATAGTCCCGGTTTTGCATGAGAATTCGAAGAAGAGGTTTTCTCCGGTGAGAAAGCCTCTTTTTGGCGTATACTGGTGGAGAAAGGTATTTGAGAAATCGTTATGGTTATCCTGCTGGTCGTCATCATTGTTCTGGTTGCACTGTTCCTGCATTTCTGCCCGCCTGGGAGAAAGCAACCGGAACAGTTTAAAGATCAGGGCAGTATCAGTGAAAAAGTGTTCGTTGAGATCGGCGGCGTCAGGCAGGGCATGATCATAAAAGGCAGGGATCATACCAAACCGATCCTGCTGTTTCTGTCTGGCGGTCCGGGGATCCCGGACTATTTCCTTGCCCGGAAATACTGCCCGTCACTGGAAAGCATGTTTGTCGTCTGCTATTGGGACTACCGCGGCACCGGTCTTTCCTATGACCCCAACTGTTCGGAAGAGACACTGACCAAAGAACAGTTCGTGATGGATACCATTGATGTAACGGACTATCTCAGAAAACGGTTTGAACGGGATCAGATCTATCTCATGGGCCATTCATTCGGCACCATGATCGGGCTGCTTGCAGTATCGGTTGCCCCGGAGAAATATCATTCTTATATTGCCATGAGTCAGATGGCTGATCAGCCAAGGTCTGAAATGGCTGCGATCAATACGATGATTGTCCAGTATGAAAGTATCAACAATGAATCGATGATGGATCAGCTCAGTGAGTTCCAGACTTCCTCTCCGGATGAAGCGTGGCTGAAGACCTGGTTTGATTCGCCGATCCGCGGCATTGCCCTGCACGATCTTGGACATGGAATGATGCAGGACATGAAGTCAATCGCCTCCGGGGTATTCTTCCCGCTGATGGGCTTCCGTGACTACACGATCATGGAACGGCTTCATATCTGGAAGGGATTTAAACTGATCAAGGATTCACCGATCGGTGTTGACCGCATGAACTTCAACGCATTTGAAACTGTACCGAGAGTCAACCTGCCGGTCTACTTCCTGGCGGGAAGAAATGATCTGACCTGTGCCTATGGAATTCAGAAGAATTACTTTGCCAGTCTGGAAGCGCCGGTGAAGGGATTCTATTCCTTTGATCACTCTGCCAACAGTCCGCTGTTTGAAGAGCCGCACAAGGCACTCCGGGTTCTGACGGAAGACGCTGTCAGAACCAGAACAGATCTCCGTGACAAAGATCCCGAGAAGTATCTGGCAGACTGAACTGAATGTAGGTTATCCCGTATACAGACCATATTGTCCCCTGACAGTATGGTTTTTATGTCCAATGCATTATGATTTAGGCAGAAAGCAAGTCATGCGTGAATGAATGGAATGTATGCGGAGGGGCAAGATGAACAGAAAATATGCATGTTTGATTCTCTCAGTTCTGCTATGCGGATGTAACACAAGTTCACTGTCTGTCTCAACGGCAGCGCCCTCAGCTTCTGCACAGGCAGATGAATCAAAGAAACTGGCAGACATGACGGTGACTGTAACCACAACAGATCAGGATGGAACAGTGCTGTCTGAAGAACAGGACACATATAACAGTGATGGCAATATGATTGCCAAAACGACTGACCAGGATACTGTCACATATCAGTTTGCCGGGCAGATCTGCACCTCGATGAGTGACTCTGCAGGAGAAACAAAATACTCCTACAACTCCAAAGGACAGTTGATTCAATCAGAACGTACAGAGAATGGTGAGATCACAAACACCATAACATTTACCTATGACAGCCAGGGAAATCAGATTACAAAGACAGCAACAGATGCCAGCGGCAATGTCACCTCGACTGATATGACATATGATGCCGGCAACAGGATGGTAGAAACAAAATCAGTGATGCTGGGAAGTGTTTATAAATCTGAACTGACCTATGATTCAGATGGAAACTGGATCGGCACAAAATTCTATTGCGACAGTGAACTGACTAATACGACAGAGAATACCTGGCAGAATGGGCTGGAAATGAAATCGGTTCAGACCGTGACATCGTCAGATCAGGGTTATACTGAAGTGACAGAATATACCTATAATCAGGATGGGTTGAAAGATACCGTAACTGATACAGTGACAGATTCTGAAGGGAATGTACAATCCGTTCAGATACAGAAATATCAATATTCAAAGAATCAGTGAAGAGATGAAACTTGCCGTAATTGATGATGAAAGAACAGATATCTCACTGATCACTGCTGCGCTTCAGAAGTCAGAATGGAAGGATGCAGAAGTGAAGTCTTTTCTAATGCCGCAGGAACAGGGATTCCGCAGCGAACCATTTGACCTGTACTTTCTGGATATCGACATGCCGGAGCAGAACGGATTCAGTCTTGCGGATGAATTGAGTGAAACCAATCCCGGGGCTTTGATCGTATACTGCACCAGTCATGATGATCTGGTGTTTGAAGCAATGAAGACTGATGCGGCTTTCTTTGTCCGCAAGCACCAGCTGGAACAGGATCTTTCCACAGCATACGGAAAGATCAGGCAGATTCTGAAAAGCAGAGAACGTAGATATTCATTTGAATGCAGTGGAATACAGGTTTCGTTGAAACTGAATGAAATCTTATATGTTGAGGCATCAAGAAACTACGTTCAGATTCATACGAAAGATCGTGTGTATCAGGTCAGGTCGACTATGCAGTCAATATGCGGTGAACTTGGCCAACTCGGGTTTGCAAGAACACACGCATCTTTTCTGAGGCTTCATCAGGAAGAATGGGTTAATTTCATAGCTTTGTAGGGAAGCTGCACATCTATATCAGAGCACTTGAGCATGATCATGTCGATCATGTTC
>JAKVJO010000033.1 GCA_022486935.1 Solobacterium sp.
TGCTTTACTTCGATGACATCGAGAAGAATATCTATCCTTACTTCAAACAGTTTGACGGACCGATTACCGTCAAGGTGACAGCATACATCTGGATTGATATCTTCAACCCGGAATGTTCCAAAGGCCACGGGGTACATGCCCTGCAGGAAGCACTGCATGTCACAAAGGATGAGACAATTGTATTCGGCGACTACCTGAATGATCTGCCGATGAAGGACTATGCCTGCCGCAGCTTTGCGCCGGCCAATGCCCACCCGGATGTCAAAGCTGCATTCACGGATGTCATCGGGCCCAACACAGAGGGAAGCGTCGCATCTGTCATCCGCAGCTTCATGGATCAGCAATAGCCCACACAAAAGGATCTGCCGCTTTCAACAGATCCTTTTATTTGAATCATTACTTGTTCAGGCCGTACTTCTTATTGAAGCGTTCTACACGTCCCTGAGCCTGAGCGAATCTCTGACGTCCGGTATAGAACGGATGGCAATTCGAGCAGGTATCGACCTTGATCTCCTTCAAAGTGGAGCCGGTCTCAAATTCGGAGCCGCAGCTTGTGCAGATAACCTTGCACTTGTAGTACTTCGGATGAATATCCTTCTTCATGTATTTTCTCCCTTCTGCCTTAAGCCTCATGTGGGCTTAAAGAAAGCGCAGAGTTATAGTACCACAGACAACAAATACGTGACAAGGATGAATTTCACTGTTATTGGATCATTTCCCGGCGGATTTCAGCGCCAAGACTCTCCAGTTTTTCATCGATCCGGTCATAGCCGCGGTCAATGTGGTAAATATCATGGATTTCTGTCTCGCCGTCTGCGATCAGTCCGGCCAGCACCAGGGAAGCGCCGCAGCGCAGGTCGGTCGCTGTCACTTTGTCCCCATAGAGCCTGGTCGGTCCATGGATAATCGCTGTCCCGTCACCGATATCAATATTGGCACCCATGCGCTGCAGTTCCTGGCAGTGCTTGAAGCGCTCTTTGTAAATCGTATCTGTCACTTCCGACACCCCGTTTGCCTGGGTCATCAGTGCGGTGAACGGCTGCTGCAGGTCGGTTGCGAAGCCCGGATACGGCTTGGTCGTCACTTCGGTTGCCTTGAGCAGGTTCGGTGCCCGCTTGACCACAATCTCATCCACTCCGATATTAAGATCCGCACCCATTTCCTGCAGTTTGGAAGTCAGTGCTTCGATATGCTTCGGGATAATGTTGTGGATCCGCATTTCGTCTGCCATGGCAGCTGCCATGATGACAAAAGTGCCGGCTTCAATGCGGTCCGGGATAATCTCGTGGAAACAGCCGCCAAGACTTCTGACGCCGTCAATGGTAATGACATTGGTGCCTGCCCCGCGGACATTGGCACCCATCTTGTTCAGCAGGGTTGCGACATCGATGATCTCCGGTTCTTTTGCGGCATTCTCAATGGTCGTACGGCCATCCGCATAGACCGCAGCCATCATGATGTTGATGGTGGCGCCAACCGAGGAGATATCCAGGAAGATCTTGGCACCGGTCAGATGATCGGCCTTGATTGTATAGCAGCCGCGGTCATAATCCACCTTGGCTCCAAGTGCTTCAAATCCCTTGATATGCAAATCAATCGGTCTTGGCCCGAGATAGCAGCCACCCGGCATCTTCATCCTGACGTAGCCATACTTGCCCAGCAGTGCGCCCATGAAGTAATAGGACGCTCTCAGTTTGGTGACAACATCATCAGTCAGATCAACATTTCTCATGTTGGTCGGATCAATGATCAGGTGATCATCTGCGACCTTGGTCACTTCCACATTGAGAATCTTCAGGATCTGTGACAGTGATGCCACATCGGCAATCTGCGGAACTCCGACAATCGTAACCGGCCCGTTGGCAATTGCCGCAGCCGGTATCAATGCGACGGTCGCATTCTTGGATCCGGAAATGGTGACATCTCCGCTCAGGCGTCTGCCGCCTTCAATTTTAATGACTTCTTCCATCGTTACTTATTCTCCTTGAGCACTGCATCTGCCATGCCCTGAATATCCCTGACGATCAGACTGGCTTCTGACTGATCCTGGTTGAACCGCTTATCTTCCCTGGCAATGGTATAGCACCCAGCCCGGATGCCTGCCTCAATGCCAGCCTTGCTGTCTTCATACACAATGCATTCTTCACTGGTGCATCCCAGCGCCTTCATGGCCAGCAGGTAAATGTCCGGTGCCGGCTTTGCCTGGGGCACATTCTCCCCGGATTCCACAAAGTCAAAGCAGGAACGGATGCCCATCGCATCCAGACTGTCCAGTATCGTCTTCTCCGGTGAAGAGGAGCAGCAGGCCAGTTTCAAACCATGCGACTTCAGCCGGTTCAGCTGTTCAGGCACCCCCTCAAACATGATGCTGCGGTAGTTCAGCGGGTGATCCACCAGGAAATACCGGTCATTGTCGGCTGCGAGCTGTTCTTTTGAGATCTTATGATCGAGTAGATCATAAAGGATATCAAACGTCCCGGCCATGGTGGTGCCGATCACCGCGTAGATCTTCTCCTGCGGACCGGTATAGCCATACGCTCTCATCTGGGCAACGGTGCCCTTCATATACCAGGCTTCGCTGTCATACAGGATGCCATCCATGTCAAATAGAACTGCTTTTATCATTGCGGTTCCATTCTACCCGAAAGCAGGCAAATAGAAAAGGAAGTCTTGATTGACTTCCCCTTCATGAACGTTAATTGTCCGCAGCGATTAAGCGTTGCCCTTGGAACCGAATGCTTCGCACATTGTGATGACCTGTGCAGTGATTGCGTCAGCACCTGGTTTGAGCAGTTTGCGCGGATCGTAACCCTTGCCTTCTTTATCCTTGCCTGCTTCGATATATTCGCGGGTAGCCTTTGCGAACACCAGCTGAAGCTCAGTGTTGACATTGACCTTGGATACGCCGAGGGTGATTGCCTTGTGAACCTGTTCGAACGGAATGCCGCTGCCGCCATGGAGAACCAGCGGTTTGCCGTTGACTGCATCCTGGATTTCCTGGAGACGTTCGAAGTTCAGACCCTGCCAGTTAGCCGGGTAGATACCATGAATGTTTCCGATACCAGCTGCGAGGAAGTCTACACCGAGTGCAGCGATCGTAGCGCACTCTTTCGGATCAGCCAGTTCGCCGGCAGATGTAACGCCGTCTTCTGTTCCGCCGATGCCGCCGACTTCGCACTCTACGCTGATGCCCTTGGAGTGAGCCAGTGCAATAATTTCCTTGGACTTCTCAAGATTCTCTTCGAATCCATAATGAGAGCCATCGAACATAACAGATGTGAAGCCTGCTTCGATGCAAGCCTTTGCACCTTCGAAGGTACCGTGGTCAAGATGAAGTGCAACCGGTACAGTAATGCCCATCTGATCATGAACGTCACGGACCATGTCTGCGACGGTCTTGAAGCCAGCCATATACTTGCCTGCGCCCTCAGATACACCGAGGATAACCGGTGAATTAGACTGCTGAGCACCTGCCAGTACTGCCTTTGTCCATTCGAGATTGTTAATGTTGAACGCCGGTACTGCGTAGTGACCCTCGTGGGCCTTGTTGATCATTTCTGTAGCAGAAACCATTACCATAATTTCAAGATCCTCCTGTCTGCATGTATGATTTTATTACGTTTACCAATCAATTTAAAGCAATTTACGCTCTGTTCTGCCATTTTTTGGACAAAACTGGTTTACTGATCAACGTCAATGCACATACTTTTCTGTAAATTTCTCAAAGTGCTCCTCATAGCCCTTTGGATCAATGACATAGGATGCCGCGTGTGCTGCCCCTGGAACGGTAAACAGTTCTTTCTCTGTCGGGCACTTTTCATAGAGCGGCTTTGCCATGTCATACGGCACAAAGTTATCTGCTTCGCCATGGATAAACAGCATCGGCACTCTGGCATGTACAACCGAATCAATCGGAGAAGCCTCACGCAGATCGAAATTCGCCAGACGCTTGATCCAGAAGTTCAAGAAGAACAGCAGGATATCCTGAACCCAGTGCGGCGCATGCACGACATTGCGTGCTTCCTGTTCAATGGAGGTATAGGCACAGTCTGATACCACACACTTCACCTGAGAAGGAAGATCCGCTCTTCCTGACAGAAGATCTACCGTAGCTGCACCCATGGATACACCGTGAATCACAATCTGCACCTGATCCCCATACAGGCTGACAATCTGGTTGAGCCAGAGAATGCCGTCTTCCTGTTCATGGGCACCGAAGGTAATGTAGTGTCCTTCCGAATCATGGTGCGCACGTTCTGAAATAATCAGGATGTCATAGCCGAGCCGGCGGTACAGATCGAAAAATCTTGCCATGTCATAGTAGTCCGAACCGTGATAGCCATGGAATCCGACCACCACTCTGTTGTTGTCCGGTTTCAGCCGGAAC
The DNA here is from genome assembly GCA_022486935.1 of Solobacterium sp. Taxonomy (GTDB): domain Bacteria; phylum Bacillota_I; class Bacilli_A; order Erysipelotrichales; family Erysipelotrichaceae; genus Bulleidia. Next base: position 4,388 of record JAKVJO010000033.1, read on the forward strand.
AGTTTTCCCGCCAGTTTCAATCCGTCGTTTGACGTGATGGACAGCGGTTCAAAGTTCAGCTTTGACACTTCCTTCATGGCCTCTTTGTACTGCAGCACATAGCCGCTGAAATTGGCCGGTGCAGTTTCCACATCTGTACTCAGATGATCATCTCTGGTCATGAACTTCTCTACAAAGTTCCTGGTATAGATCAAAAGCACTGCACAGAGAATCAACAGAATCGCCAAAATCACAATCAGTATCGTCATCATTCCACACTCCTGTTTCGTTACGGTCATTGTAACACCGCGCCAATCCAGCAGCAGACTTTTGGCATTCAATATAGTGCTATACTTACGCACATGAAACACTTCACAGAAAACCCTGTCAAAACGCTTGGCAGATCATTCATGCTGTTCTGGGGTTCCCAGTCTGTCTCGCAGCTTGGCAGTTCAATGACTTCCTACGCACTGATCATCTGGGCCTACAAACAGACAAATTCGGCAATGACGGTATCCCTGCTGACCTTCTTCTCCTATCTTCCCTATGTCATAGTCAGTATGTTTGCCGGTGCGTTTGTCGACCGCCATTCCAAGAAAGTCATCCTGCTGATCTCTGATTCCATTGCGGCCGTGTGCACCATTTCCATTTTCCTGCTGGAACATGCCGGCATGCTTGAAATCCAGTATATCTACCTGGTCAATGCCATCATCGGTATCTCCAATGCATTCCAGAATCCTGCCTCCACCGTATCAATCGGACTCATGGTCCCTAAGGAGAATCTCTCCAATGCCAGCGGAATGAATTCATTTTCTTCCAACCTGCTGTCTGTGGTTGCCCCGATGATGGCCGCAACGGTGCTGTCTTTTGCCGGGCTGTCAGCGGTGCTGCTGGTGGACTTTGCGTCCTTCCTGTTTGCCTTTTTCATCCTGCTGTTTCTGATCAGGATCCCTGAGCAGAACAGTATCAGCACTGCATCATCGCAGTCTGTCATCGCCGGCACAAAAGAAGGTTTGGCCTTTCTGAAAACACAGAAAGGACTGCTGTCTGTCATTATCTGCCTGGCCCTGATGAACTTCTTCTCGGCAATCACCTATGAAAACATTCTCGGACCGATGATCCTGTCACGGACCGGCGGAAATGATGTCATCTACGGAACGGTATCTGCTGTGCTTGGCGTCGGCGGTATTATCGGCGGTCTCTATGTATCATTGTTCAAACTGCCGAAGAACCTCTCCAGAAATATTGCCATCGGCGGTGCACTGTCATTTGCCCTGGGCGACTTCCTGATGGGCATTGGCCAGAGCCTTCCGGTCTGGATTGTGGCAGGTCTTTGTGCCAGCATTCCCATTCCGATGATTATCGCATCATCGAGTGTTGTCCTTTACGACACCGTGCCGGAGTCCATGCAGGGCCGGGTATTCGCGGTGCGCAACACGCTGCAGTACGCTTCCATTCCCTGCGGTATCCTGCTGGGCGGCTATCTTGCGGATTATGTCTTTGAACCATTCATGCAGGGCAGCAGCAGTCTGGCACTGTTTCTGCAGAAGCTGGTCGGCAGCGGTGCGGGATCCGGCATGGCAGTCATGTTTCTGTGCACGGCAGTGCTTGGCTCATTGACCTGCATCATTTCCGGAAACACCGCATCATTCAAACAGCTTGCAAAACAGTACGAAGAAAGATCATAACAGCACTTCAAAAAGAGAAGCAGTCAGACTGATGTTCAGCCAGTCTCCCGCTTCTCTTTGATTCAGTCTTCCGACTTCAGTTCAAATACCATGTCACGCAGTTCTGCAGCCCGTTCGAAGTCCAGGGATGCCGCTGCTTCTTTCATCTCTTTTTCAAGATCGCTGATCATGGTCTCTTTATCTTTCCTGCCGAGTTTCGCTTTCTTCTTCAGGTACTTGGCAGCCATCTCTTTGGTTTCCTTGCCGCGGATCGCATCTTCCACCGGTTTGATGATCGTCTTCGGAGTGATGCCGTGTTCCGTGTTATACGCTTCCTGTACACTCCGGCGGCGGTTGGTTTCATCAATTGCCGTCTTCATGGAGTCAGTCATGTTGTCTGCGTACATGTACACTTCGCCATTGGCATTTCTCGCCGCTCTGCCGATCGTCTGGATCAGGGAACGCTGGGAACGAAGGAATCCTTCTTTATCCGCATCCAGAATACACACCAGTGATACTTCCGGAATATCCAGACCTTCTCTCAGCAGGTTGATGCCGACAATGACATCCAGTTTGCCAAGCCGCAGATCACGGATGACCTGGGTGCGTTCCAGTGTCTTGGTCTCATGGTGCAGGTACATGACCTTGTAGCCGCGCTCTTTCAGATAATCGGTCAGATCTTCTGCCATGTGCACAGTCAGGGTCGTAATCAGCACCCGTTCATTCTTTGCAATGCGGCCGTCAATTGCCTCGCAGATATCATCTACCTGGCCATGGGTCGGCCGTACAGAGATCCGCGGATCCAGCAGTCCGGTCGGGCGGATAATCTGCTCCACGGCATGATGATGCACTTCATCCAGTTCATAATCACCCGGGGTTGCCGAGCAGTAGATCACCTGATTGACCATGCCTTCAAATTCATCAAACTTCAGCGGCCTGTTTTCCAGTGCAGAAGGCAGGCGGAAGCCATAGTCGACCAGCACCTGCTTGCGTCCATGATCGCCGTTGTACATGCCGCGGATCTGCGGCAGTGATACATGCGACTCATCCACAAACATCAAAAAGTCCTTCGGAAAGTAATCCAGCAGGTTCCACGGTCTCTGGCCGGGCTTTCTGCCGTCAATGTGCATCGAATAGTTTTCAATGCCGGCACAGTAGCCGTTTTCCCGCAGTGACTCCAGATCGAATCTGGTGCGTTGCTCCAGCCGTTCTTTTTCCAGTGCCTTGCCTTCATGATCATAATACTTCAGGCGTTCTTCCAGCTCTGCTTCAATATCGTTGCACGCTCTCAGCATCTGTTCATGCGGGCGGGCATAGCCGGATGCCGGGAAGATGTTATAGAACTGGAACGCCTCCAGTGTCTTGCCGGTAGTCGGATCAATTTCGCTGATGCGGTCAATCTCATCGCCGAAGAGTTCGATCCGGATGTTGAACTGATCCGTATAGGAAGGCGTCAGATCAATGACATCGCCCCTGACCCGTACCGTTCCGCGCAGCTGATCGATATCATTGCGGGTATACTGCAGATCGATGAACTTTCTCAGCAGGGCGTTGCGTTCATAGACATCGCCTACCCGGATCGTTGTAAACATGTTCTTGTACTGGACCGGATCGCTGGCTGCGTAGATGCAGGCAACAGATGCCACTACGATGGTATCCCGGCGCTCCAGCAGGGAATTCAATGCGGATTCCCGGAACATATCCAGTTCTTCATTGATTGCGGCAGTCTTTTCAATGTACATGTCATTCTTCGGCATGTAGGCTTCCGGCTGATAATAATCAAAGTTTGAGACAAAGAACTCTACCCGGTTATGGGGGAACAGTTCCTTGAACTCTGAATACAGCTGGCCTGCCAGTGTCTTGTTATGGGAAAAGACCAGCGTCGGACGCTGCACCGCCTGAATGACATTGGCCATGGTAAACGTCTTGCCGGTTCCGGTCGCGCCTTCCAGCACCTGTTCTTTTTTACCGTCTTTTAATCCCTGTACCAGTTCCCTGATCGCTTCCGGCTGATCACCGGTCGGCTTATAGGGAGATGTCAGGTCAAACCGCTGACTGTCAGCCATTGTTCAATACCTCAATTGCCTGGGCATACTGCAGATCATGGGTCTTGGAGGTGTTCCAGTCATAGACCACTGCCGACAGCAGTGAATTGTATGTACTCTGATCCAGGACACCGGTTTCTTCCAGATTCTGATCCTTCTGGAACTGCTTCAAAGCAGTGACTGTTGATTCTGAGAAATAGCCATCCATGCGGTCAACACTGTAGCCAAGATAATCCAGTGACAGCTGAGCTTCCTTGACATAGTCTGATACCGAATCCCGGGCAAATTCAGAGCCATCATCCATGGCAGTAAATGAAGTGTAGAGCACATCATGGAGCTTCACGGTAATATCCGGTGTGATGCCGGTTCCGTTGACCCAGACACCGGACGGGGACAGCCACTTGGCTTCGGTATACTTCAATGCCGAGCCATCCGAGAAATACTTGGTTACCTGCACGGTGCCCTTGCCATAAGTGGTCTCACCGATAATCGTCACATCATCCCGGCATTCCTTCATGGCCAAAGTAAATACTTCTGCTGCACTTGCCGTGTTGGCATTGACCAGCAGGGCAATCTGATCGAAGCACTCATACGGTTCTCCGTCTGTCACAATGTTGCTGGTAGAGTCATCGCGGAATACTTCCTGCATGACCGTCGTGCCTTTCGGTACAAACATCCCGGCCACATCCTGCAGATCATTCAGATATCCGCCGCCGTCATCTCTCAGATCCAGAACCAGTTTGGTTACACCGGCACCCTGGAACTCATCAAGGTATGCCTTGACTTCACTGGCAGTCGAATCACCGAACTGCATGATCTCCAGATAGCCATAGTTCTCACTGGTAATCTCTCCGTATACAGTGGAAGAGATCTCGCGTCTTGTAATCGTCAGTACAATATCCTGACCGTCTCTCTGGAAGGTAATATCAACTGTTGTGCCGGATTCACCCTTGCACATATCTGCGATCTCTGAAGAAGTCTTGCCTTCTACCGAGGTGCCGTCAACTGCCACGATGATATCGCCGGACTGGACACCCGCTTCTTCTGCCGGGGAATTCTTCAGCACCCGCTCCACAATCGGCATCTGGCCATCCGTTGCGAGATACGTAATTCCGATTCCGACAAAGTTGCGGTTGATGGACTGCTTGAATGAAGTGATTTCATCGGCCGACATATATTCGGTATGGGTATCTTCATCATTGGTGGTGATTCCGGTCAGTGCCTGATCTGTCAGCCTGTCCTGCACGTCATCAATATCCTTGGAGAAGTACCAGTCATTGCTCATGATATCAATGACTTCACTGATCTTGTTGTCAGAGCTCAGTGTTCCCAGTGATTTCAAGATCCGGATCGGATGGAGTGTTCCAACCACCCAGCCGATGGCAATCGAAAAGACAATGGCAAACACCAGTGCTGTCTTTAATCGTTGATTGGATTTCTTCAGCTTTTTGGCTTCCACTTCTTCCGGCCAGAGATGCCGTTTAATGGGAATCCGGTGAATCGGGTCATCCTCTTCTTCTGTATGATCGTCTGCCGGTTCAGCAGGCTGATTCAGTTCTTCCTGATCTTTATTCTGTTCATCCATCATCAATACCTCACACGCATGTCCTATTCTACCATAGGAAATGAAAAGACCCCGTTTGGGATCTCTTCATCCATATGAATTTTCAGTGAAGAATACTCAGCCGCCGAATACACTCTCCGGCCGTATTCTGCATGGTGCACCGGCGCCGCTTTCGCAGGTATTGCTCAGCGCTGCCGAGCCCCAGCCGCACCCGAATGCCAGATCACCATTCCAGCTCTGTGCATAGCTTGAGAAGTTGCCTGCACTGCCGAGATAGAAGACTTCAATATGACAGTGCGGTCCGGTACTGTTGCCGGAACTGCCAACCTGGCCGATCGCTTCACCTGCCATGACTGTTCCCAGTGCATGCGGCGTTCCTGCCTGCAGATGGAGGTACTTGACGGCATAGAGGGAATCATTGATCTTGGTCAATAGATACACCTGGTTGCCGCCGCCGGTAGAGCCGCCGTACTGGTAACCGCAGGAGCTGCCAAGATAGCCATACGGGCAGCCGTCTGCACGGTTGATGATAACGCCATTGCCGACTGCGTAGACTGTGGTGCCCTGGGATGCCGCAAAGTCTTCACCAAGATGGACACCGCCGGAAGAGTACGACCACGTACCTGCCGAGATCTTTGCGCCCGGTACCGGATAAGTCCAGCCAGGCGATGCGGTCACTTCATTCAGTTTCTCGGAGATTGCCTTCATCTGTTCCTGAATGGCATCCAGGTTTGCAGCAATCTTATTTCCTTCTGCTTCAAGGTCAGCAGACTGTTTCTGGTATTCTTCTTCAACAACCTGGGCCTGATACTTCAATGCCAGCAGTTCATCCTGCTTATCAACAATTTCCTGTTTCTGGCTGTCCAGATCTGCTTTGTCCTGTTCCAGCTGATCTTTGTCCGTATTCATCTCGTCAATCAGATCGGAGAGGTCAGTCATGACCTTTTCGTCATAATCCGTGATATCGGACAGTCCGTTGGCAATCCGGATAAAGTCATCGAATGACTTGGCACCCATGAGAATATCAAGATATTCATTCAGGCGCATCGTGCTCTGGGCGCTTTCCATGCGGGTCTTGATCTTGGATTCCGCCGCATCAATCTGTGTCTGACTGTCGTCGATCTTGGTCTGCAGATCTTCAATTTCCTGTTCCTTGACAGCAATTTCTCCGTTCAGTGTTGCAATATCACTGTTCAGGGCATCTGCCTGGGACTGGTAATTCTTGACCTGATCCGCGTAAGTCTGGATATTCGCGGCAATCTCAGAACGCTGGGATTCAATCTCTTCCATGCGGTCTTTCAAACTGCTGGACTGGGAAGCCATATAACTGTTGAACGCTGAACAGGATGATTTCTGTTCCGTGGTCAATGTTGCGCTTCCGGTGCAGAGATTGGTCCAGTACTCTGTATCTGTAAAGTCTTCTCCCTCCGCATGCACAGGCATGATTGAAAAAACCAGGAGAATGACGATCATGTATGCAGAGAGTTTTTTAATCATCTCTTCCACCGCAGATATTTAGTTACGGAGCAGAACGAGCCAATCAAACCTACCAGCATGCCGAGCACCAGCAGTGCTGCGGAAACATACCAGACAAACGGGAACGGACTGATCAGCGTGAACATCTTGGAGATGACATAGCCGCCGGTCCAGTTATAGATATAGGTGTAACAGTAATACGTTGCGGCAATCGGGATAATCGCACCGAGTGCACCGATAATGGCACCTTCCACCACAAACGGGGAACGGATGAAGCCATTCTTTGCGCCGACGTTTCTCATGATGGCAATCTCGTCTGCCCGGGCCAGAATCGTCAGCTTGATCGTATTCTGGATCAGGAAGATGGTCAAAAGCGACAGTGCCAGTGCCAGTACTGCACCGACAATCCGTATGGTCTTCAGTGCCGAGATCAGCTGTACAGCAGATGTTCCACCGTAGTTGACCTTATAGACACCGTCAATCGTTTCAATCTGCTGGGAGATACTCTCCAGCTGGGTGCCGTCCGTTACTTCAACATAGTAGGCATCGTGCATGGGGTTGTCATCCTTGAATGGTTCAAAGGCTTCCTTGGTCTTCTCATCAGAGAAGGAATCAAGGTAATACTGGAACTCATCATCCTTGGAAGAATAGGTGACTGACTTGACGCCGTCAATATTCTGGATTGCCAGACCGATTTCATCTTCCTTGGAGACATCCTCGCTGTTGTAATCAATCAGCACGGAAATCTGCACACTGGATTCCAGCTGGCCGGTGAACTGACGCATGTTCATCGTAAACATCATGAAGAGGCTGATAATCAGAAGGGTAATCGTAACGGCTACCGCACTGGAGAATGACATTGCCCAATGCCGGAATACACCGCGGAATCCTTCCCTCAGAGGCCTGAAAAATCTACTGATCATGCTGAACGTAGCCTCCTTCCGTCAAATCTGCGACAATGTGGCCGTGTTCCAGCACCACTGTACGTTTCCGGTGTTTATTCACCAGTGTCAGATCGTGGGTAACCATCAGTACGGTTGTTCCGTACTCCCGGTTGATCTTTTCCAGAAGGGTCATGATTTCATCAGACATCGCCGGATCCAGGTTGCCGGTAGGCTCATCGGCAATCAGCACCTTCGGACGGTTGGCAATTGCCCTGCCGATGGCGACACGCTGCTGCTGGCCGCCGGACAGTTCATTCGGGAAGGAGTTGCCCTTCTCATCCAGGCCGACCATGTTCATCACTTCACGCACCCGTCTTCTGGTCAGTTCTTTCGGCATGCTGATCACTTCGAGTGCATAGGCAATATTCTCAAATACCGTCAAAGACGGCAGCAGGCGGAAGTCCTGGAAGACAACGCCGATATTTCTCCGATAGATCGGAACTTTGGAATGTGAAAGCTTGCCGACATCAATGCCAATGACGCCGACCTTTCCCTTGGTTGGGATTTCCTCACCATCCAGCAGTTTGATCAATGTTGACTTACCGGAACCAGTAGGCCCGATGATATAGATAAACTCACCCTGCTCAACCTTGAGGTTGATATCATAGAGTGCGTTGGTACCATTCTTGTATCGTTTATAGACATGGCTGCATTCAATCATTCTTTATTTAACCTCCATGGCCAGAATCCACATTATTATACGTTATACAGGGTTAACTTGGCTAGATGCGGAACCCGTAGGTAAAGCCTTCCCCGTGCATATCGACCGCATCCGTTGTAATGACAAAGGCCTTGTCATCAATCTCATTGATGATATTGATCAGGGAACTGTACTGTTTCTGCGATACGACAACGAGCAGCACTTTTCTCGGGGTGCCCTGGTAGCCGCCCTTTACATCATAGATCGTTGTGCCGCGGTTGAGCTCTTCATTGATCCGGTTATTGATCTCATCCCAGTGAATGGAAATGATCTGCACGGACTTGGACGTGGAGCCTTCGCTGATGGACAGCACTTTATCAATTGCCCAGGTTGTTGTAAATACGGAAATCAGGCCAACCAGCACAGAGGACAGATCATACGCCAGCAATCCCAGCAGAACGGTAAGCATATCGGTGATCAACACCAGGATACTGACCTTGGTGCCGGTCAGCTTATGCAGGATCAGCGGCGGTACATCCATTCCGCCGGTACTTGCGCCGACCATCATCACCAGGCCGATTCCGATGCCGCCAAGCAGTCCGCCATAGAAGCTGGCCAGCAGCGGTTCAATGGAAGGAGCGACAATCACCTTTGCCAGTATCGTTGTAAATACCGGATAGAGAAAGGAAGACAGTGCTGTTTCAAAGAAGAACGCCTTGCCCAGCACCAGTCCGCCAACCAGTAACAGCGCAACTGTCAGGATATTGGCAAACAGCGTCTCATCCACATGGATGAACGGCTTCAGTGCAACGGCAATACCGGCAACACCGCCGGACAGGATATTAAAAGGGATAATGAACATTTCAATCGCAAGACACAAAAGAAACGTACCTGCGGTTACACAAATTACATTCTTGATTTTCTTTTTACGTGCATCTGTCATAGGTTTCTTCCTTTCATTGCGACTGTGATATCATACACCATAAGCGGAGGCGATATGAAGCATAGATGGCGTTACTGGTGGGTGTGGCTGCTCGTTGCCGCATACATCGCACTGATCTTCCATAACTCGCTTGAAGTCGCTGCAGTCAGCGATGCAGTATCTTATAAAGTGGCTTACAAACTGCTGGATATCCTGAAGCAGTTTACGCTTTATACCTCGGATATTTCCATGTTCAACCACTATGTCCGCAAGCTTGCACACTTTACGGAGTTTGCCGGGCTCGGATTCCTGGTATCGTTTGCCATGCACCTGTGTCCGTTATTCAAATATCGGTTTCTCAACTTTGCCATGTTCCTGGTAGCCATCCCGTTTATGGATGAGACCATCCAGAAATTTGTATCAGGCCGCAGCAGTCAGTTCAGCGACATGCTCATTGACGGCAGTGGATTTCTCTGCGGTGCGTTCTTCTGCTATGTGCTGATCCTTGTCATTCTGGATCTGGCCGGCTGTATTCAAAGAGGAAAACCGAAGAAGAGTGAATCATAACTCGGAAAGGACCGATCAAAATGTTACTGAAGCAGGAAGCCCAGCCGGAATATCTGGAAGACTGGCCGAAACATTACCATGAGATCAAGGATATCGATCAGCGGGAAGCGTGCCTGAATGAGATTCTCAGACAGCACCCGGATTCCGCTGATGATCTGTTACGGAAGGATCTCTTTCAGCGCCGCTTTGGCGAACGGGCAGAGAAAAAACCGATTGACAAGTTCATGCGCGGCTGGATGATGATCCGGATCAGTGATAAAGAGAAACTGTCCTTTATCAACAAAAAGCACCAGGAAAAAGAACTGCGGAGAAATCTTGCGGAACTCTGTGTGCTGGACTGCCCGGAAAATCCATTTCTGGAAGAAGAATATCAGGACTTTGCCAGAACCTGGATTCATACCTGTGTCGACAGCAGTTCCTATAAATCAACCATGTTCGGCATGGTGCAGGCAAGCGACCGCAACATTGCGTTCCGCATGGCCAATGAGATTGATGCTGTCACAAGAACAGTCCCTGCCCAGTTCGGGTTGGAAGACAGTTGCCGTACATTGCGCACTGTCATGGTCCGGGAGTTTATCTCTTCGATTGAAAACGGTGAGCAGTATTGGAATGACTACTGCATGTCACTCAAATAATCCGAAACATTATCCTGTGTCACCTTCTGGTATGGAAGCCAGATGTACTTACCGTCAGTCAGGCCAAGATCATCCAGTGATCCGCCGGTAGCCAGTGCATATGCAAGATTGGCCATGGCTGTTGCCTGGCCTTTTTGGTCGTTGTATACCGTACCGACCATTTCATGGTTTTCCACTGCCTGCAGTCCTGCCTTGGTGCCGTCAATGCCGACAATGACCGGCCAGTCTGACTGATCAATTTCTGCCGCCTTGTAGGCATCAATTGCCCCGAGTGACATATCATCATTGTTGCCAAGCACCAGTTCAATCGAACTGCCGTACTGGGTGATATACTGCGCCATCTTGGTCTGGGCCTGCGAACGGTTCCAGTTGGCAATTGCCGAGGTGATCTTATCAACGGAAAGACCATCCTGGATCAGCGTATTCACGGACTTCTCAGTACGGACAATCGCATCCTGGTGGCCGGCTTCACCTTCCAGCACAATGTACTGGATCATGCCATCGCCATTTTTATCTGCGCCATCCTGCTTGCAGGCATCTGCCGCAATCTCGCCTTCCATGACACCTGACTCTTCGGCATCTGCGCCGACATAGTACAGGCCTTCCCACTGCTGCAGATCCTCTTCCACCAGTTCACGGTTGAAGAAGATAATCGGTACATTATTCTTTCTTGCCAGATCAATGATCTTTTTCGGCGCCGTGCGGTCCACCAGATTGACGCAGATCACATCGCAACCGTCATTGATCATGTCCTCCACCTGTTTGTTCTGGGAGGTCTGACTCTTGTTGGCATTATAGGTTTCGATCGTGATGTTCTCCCGGGATGTGACATCGGCATTGAAATTTGTCATCAACTCCGAGATAAACGTATCGTAGGAGTCATATACCGTTACCCCGATCTTCACTTTTTTGTCTGCATTTTTGCCTGCTGAGCAGCCAGTCAGCAGTGACAGTGCCAGAAAACATGCAAGCAGTCTCTTCATTTTTCTTTTCCTCCCTACTTCACAATCGGAAACAGCATCTTCTGATTCTCTTCGCTGTACAGATTCTCTTTGGTAATCTCTGAATAGCTGACTTCAACGTCTGCCTGAGGACTCAGCCGGTTTTTCAGCTGACTGATGATGGTCATGATGCTCTCATAGCCCATGTTGAATTCATTCGGTACGATCATGCTGGAGATCGTCCCCTTATCCAGATAATAGATGGTGCGGTCAGAGCAGCCGATTCCATACAGCTGCGGAATCAGTGCCGGATTGGTCTGCACATAGCTGACAGCAGTTTCCAGACTGTCATTGTCCAGTGAGATCATGACATCGGCACTTTCATATGACTGGACATCTTCCAGCGCACTGGAGTTCTCCAGCACCCAGTTGATCGTACAGCCGGCATCTGTCAGTGTTTCTTCCAGCCCCGCCAGCCGCTGCTGCATGGACATCTGGTTCTGGTTGCCCGCAAGCACGGCGATCTTCAGGCTCTGACAGTTATCCTGGTGATCATGGAGCACCTGCTCGGCAAGACTGACCCCGATCTCATGATTGTCGGCAGTTACCGCAAAGTAGCTGTCACTCAGGGAGTCGGTCACTTCCGCATCTGTTTCAACCAGACCGATAAAGGTCTTCTTGGAAATCTCTTCAATGAGATCTGAAGCGTTCTTACTGCTGACCAGCTGGACAACGATACCGTCAACCCCGTTGGCTGCTTCATCACGCATCAGTTTAGTCTCTTCATACTGGGCTGCGAATTTGTCTGTTGTCACATAGTTCAGATTGACATCATAGTCCTCTGCCGCCTGTTCAAGGCCTGCCCTGAACCGGGTCCAGCGATCGCTTGTGCTGTCACTGACAATGACTGAAATCTGATACTTCACCGTATCGCGGGTCGCCGCAGCATAGGCACTGAACGACAGACAGATCATGACAATGACCAGGATCACAACGATCATAAAACTGTTACTCTTACGCTTCATGATCTTCGTCCTGCTTCTTTCCATGTTCCAGCAGTGTTCTGGTCTCTTCACTGTAAAGGATCGCCGGCAGATGCACCGTCACGGTTGTGCCCTGGTCCAGTTCGCTTTCAATCTTCAGTCCGTATTCCGGGCCGAAGCGCAGCTGAATCCGCTTGTGGACATTGATCAGTCCAACACCGGATCCATGCGATCTTGTATGATCGCGGTTCTCGTCAAGCAGCGTATCCAGATCCTCTTTCGGGATGCCGAATCCGTTATCTTCAACCGAGATAAAGATATCGCTGTCACGGCGGAAGCCATGAACAGTAATCTTTCCGTCCTCATCCATATTCTTGACGCCGTAGTAGACTGCATTCTCGAGAATCGGCTGGATGATCAGTTTCACCGTGCAGTACTGCTCAACCTCCGGATCAACATCAAAGGTGCAGGTAAAGGAGTTCTTGAAGCGGACCATCTGGATATTCATGTAGTTGCGTGCATGTTTCAGCTCATCACAGATCGGGATGATGGTGCGCCCCTTACTCAATGAGACACGGAACAGGCTGGCCAGTTCGGTGATCATGAAGACGGCCTCTTTGTACTGGGCACTCTCAATCATCCAGACGATGGAATCCAGGGTGTTATACAGGAAGTGCGGGTTGATCTGGCTCTGCAGGGCGTCAAGTTCGCTCTTGCGCTTTTCTTCCTGCTCCACCACGATATCCTTCATCAGCTTCTGATTCTTTTCCTGGTATTCTTCCAGCGTTCTGCCAAGATGCTGTACCTCGCTGGATCCGCCTTCGTAGTCTGCCGGTGTGATCGAATCGCCCGGACCGTTCTGGTGAATCGCTTCATCCAGTCTGGTCAGCGGTCCTGCAATACGGTCAGCGACCAGCCGGTTGACCAGGATAATTGCCAGCATCAGTACGGTGATCAGCAGCACCAGATAAAACCGCATGCTGGTAAGAGAAAGACTGAATGATTCAGAAGGAATCACACTGATCAGTTTCCAGCCGGTATAGCTGATCGTATCCACGATCACCACTCTGCTGGAGCCATTGAACTTTTCTTCATGCACACCGTCATCCAGCAATGCTTCATTGAGATTGTTTTCTTCATACAGCCCGGAACTGATCTGCATCTGCCTCGGGTGGTAGATAATCTTCCCTTCACTGTCGCAGAGATAGGAATACTGCCCATTGGTGGAACTGTTGACCTCATCCAGCATCTGTTCAATGGTGCTGTAGTTCATATCAACCAGCAGAACGCCTTCTGTCGGCACACCGTCTGTAGTCAGCTCAACCACCCGGCTCAGTGAAATGACCCAGTTATAGCTGTAGCTTGGATCATCAAACAAGTTCTGTACATGCGGCGTGGAAAAGTGCAGGTTCTCCACCTGGCTGTTGGCACTGGTGAACCAGGATTCCCTGGTGACATCCAGTCCATCTTTGGCAATGGCAACCGGTGATGCAGAGATCAGTTTGCCATCTTCGGTATACAGGGCAATGGAAGTCAGATCATCCTGGTTGGCTTCATACAGGATCGTCATTTCATCACTGACATTGTCTGTACCGAAATCTTTGTCCTTGATGACAGTATAGTAAAGTGTATCTGAAATCCGGCGCATGCTGGTCAGGTACTTCTCCATGTTGATGACAGCCTGTTCTGTCAGACGCTCCGTACTGTCCGTCATCATACTGCGGGAACGGTCAGCGAACTGCTGGAACAGCACAATGCCGAGGAACATGACAGAAGCGGCAGCGACCACACTGAAAGACGTCAGGATCAGCGCCCGGATACTTGGCTGCAGCCCGTTCAGCTTCTCATTCATCTTGCGGATGAGTGCCGGTGTATGATGTTTTTTCTTCTGCTTTGTGCTCATCATTCCTCAGTTACTTTCCGGTTTTATATTTGGATGGCGATACGCCAAACTGTTTTTTGAATACATAGCTGAAATAGTTTGGATCGCTGTAGCCTACCTGCTGGGCAATGATATAGGTCTTTTCATCTTTCTCATTGAGCAGATGCACGGCCTTGTTCATCCGCAGCTCCGTCAGATAGTTGATGAAAGTCTTGCCGGTTTCTTTCTTGAATACGGTGGAGAAATAAGCTGAGCTGACACCCAGTGTCGTACAGATGCTGTCGACATTCAGATCCACGTCGCCATAGTGCTCATCGACATATTCCATGGCTTTGGTCACAAAGGACTTGGTCGTATCAAGACGTTTCTTCTGAATCATTTCCTGCATGCGGATACAGATATCGGACAGCCACTTCTGCAGGTCATCTTTTTCCATTCTCTGCACAGTCTGCAGGATATCATCATGTTCCTGGAATACTTCTTCCTGGTCCAGCTGATTGGACCTTGCAAAGCGGTACAGTTCACTGACCAGTTCCATGACAAAGAACCGATATTCCTGAATAGACTTCAGATTGGCAGTGCTGCCGGACAGGTACTGGCTGACAGCTGCAGTGACAGAATCTGCGTCATGCATACGGATGGCCTTGAAGACATCGTGCAGTTCTTCACTGTCGGTTTCGAACGATGCGCCGCTTTCCTGCGGAGCAATCTCGGAAATGTTGATTGCCCTTCCGGTACCGTACAGCAGGCGGTAAGACACGGCAGAACGTGCACCTGCATAGGAAGACTGCAGGTCATCCAGGCTGTCGCATACCTGCCCGACTCCGGCTGTCACGATGGCATTGCATACAGATCTTGCAAGGCGGCAGAACACATCGCATTCATCCGTAAATGATTCCTGCCATATTTGCACGTGGTTGGTAAAAATGATCAATAAAGTGCTATTTCTTGCGGAACAACTGTCTATAAGACAGATGATTCGGGTAGGACAATACCCGATTTAGCAGAATGTCTATCTTGC
>JAKVJO010000034.1 GCA_022486935.1 Solobacterium sp.
TGCACGTGTGCGTAGAAAAAGATGCGATAAATCGCATCTTTTGATAGTTTTCCCTGAAATTTCAGCCAATGGTTAGATTATCTGCTGGAAGTTAACGTTATATATATGATGGCAATACCAAAAAGCCCCGGATTCTTCCAGGGCTCGAAGTTGCGTACAATTCAATTCTTTCTTCTTATATATGTAAGTGCAGAAATCTCTCAGCCATTCAGTGCGCTGTCGTACAGATCATCCAGTGTCACCAGGATATCGCTGCCAGATGCTGTCTCTTTGCCAAATCCGTTCTTTGAAACAAACCCGTATCGGTAGAAATCCAGGCCAAGATCTTCTGCCTGCTGTTTCTTTGCGGCAATCACTGCAGCTGTCATGACTCCTTTCTGATACTTGCACTCATACAGCGTCCAGCCCTTTTTATCCCTGCTGACCGCATCGAACTCACCTGAGGTCTTTGTGCCCTTATCGTGATATACATATCGCCCGACAGAAGTCAGCGGCGGTTCAATCAGCTGTGCCCGGTTTTTGCGGATTAGGTATTCCCTGGTCACTGCTTCAAACTTTGCCGGCAGATAATTGTTCTTCAATACTTCTTTGATATACTCCCGGTAGAAAGCCCCCGGGTCCATGATCGTCCTGGCAGTCATCTGCCGATGCAGGAAGGTATAGTAGAAGTCCAGCAGGTTATCTGCAATATAGTATGCTCGCTGTTTGGCATTGTTCGGATCATTGATGGGCGCACTCTTCTCAACAAGATCCATATTCAGCAGTTTATTCAGTGAATAATTCACGCCGCTGTGACTGCCTGCGTACTGTTTGTTCAGATCTTTGAATGAATGCAGTCCCTGCCCGATGGAAGACAGGATTCCATTCAATCCCTGGATCTTCGACAGTTCTGAGTTCATCTGCAGCACAATCTCATTCTCCAGAATAGATCCAGATGGAATCAGCAGCCGTTCCAGATTGTTCTGAAGTGACTCTTTTGGATCAATCATATTCAGATAAAACGGAATTCCGCCAAAACAGCTGTACCATTCCAGTTTCTGTTCACTGGTGCTGTTTGGGAAAAACTTCGAAGCGTCATAGTAGTCAAATGGCTTCAGATACAGAATGCTGGTGAATCGGCCAAATAATGGTTCATTGGCATCCACGATCTGTTTCATGACATCCATATATGATCCGCACAGGATCAGCTTCATTCTGGAATCATGGTGATAACGGTCAATGGCAATCTGGAACTTGGAGTCCACTGACGAGTCATCGCCCCTTAGAAACGGATATTCATCAATGATGAGAATCACCGGCTTTGAAACAGACTTCATAAATACGTACTCCAGCACATGATCCAGATCATTGAACTGCAGGTACGATTCATGAAAGAAGGAAGTGACCGCCCTGGCCAGTCCTTCAACATTCTGCTGAAACGGAGCCTTCTCTGCCACAAAGAAAATGACACAGTCTTTGTGATCTTTGACAGCCTCTTTGATCAGTTCTGTTTTCCCTACTCTTCTTCTGCCGTATATGAGGGCCGCCTGAAAGTCATCGCTGTTCAGCATCCGTTTCAGTTCTTTCAGTTCCTTTTCCCTGCCGATGAATTTCATGGTTCTCCTTTTGGCTAAATATATTTAGCCTAAATGTATTTAGCTATAATATACCATCTGTTTTTTCCAGTACAAGTCTGTTGGCTGACCCTTTCGATATAACAATGATTTAACGTTTTGCGCAGAAACATCTTTACATTCTTTTCTTATGCTGTTCATGTTCCATCAGGAGGAAAGATGAAAAGAGAAGATTTCAAGAAAGCAGCGACGATGTGCCTGGCTGCAGTAATGATCCTGCCGACAGCGGGATGCTCCAGCAGTTCAAGCGTACAGGCTTCAACCACACAGGATTTCAATTCAATGACATTGGACGAGATTACCGCACAGGCCAAAACCGAAGGAGAAGTTGATTCCGTCGGCATGCCGGACACCTGGGCAAACTGGGTAGGCACCTGGACAGACATCACAAATAATTACGGTATCATGCACACTGATCTGGATATGTCCTCTTCTGAAGAAATCACCATGTTCAAAGAAGAAGGCACCAACGGTACGAAGGACATCGGCGATGTCGGCCAGCAGTGGGGGCCGGTCGCTGAATCCCAGGGTGTAACACTGAAGTACAAGACCAGCTACTGGGACGAGATCCCGTCATGGGCCAAGGATGATGATGGCGACTGGATTGTCTGCTACTACGGAACCATGTCCATCATTACCAACAACAATCTTGTGAGCAATGCGCCGACCAGTTTCCAGGATATTCTCGAGGGCGATTATAAAGTCACCATCGGAGATGTCACAACCGCTTCTCAGGCGCAGCACGCCATTCTCGCAACCGCTTATGCCATGGGCGGTGATATCAACAACCTTCAGCCGGCATACGATTTCTGGGAAACACTTGCCAAGCAGGGCAGACTGGATATCGGCGAGACAAGTGTTGCCAGAATCGAGAGCGGTGAGATCTCGGTCGCATTGCTCTGGGATTACAATTCCCTGAACTACCGTGACAATGCAGTAAATAACAACCCGGACGCATCCTTCACAGTATGCATTCCGAGTGACGGCTCCGTTCAGTCAGGCTACGCATCCATCATCAACTCCAATGCACCGCATCCGGCTGCTGCAGCACTCTCCCGCGAATACATTCTCAGTGATGAGGGACAGATCAATCTGGCCAGAGGCTATGCCACGCCGATCCGCGATGTCACCCTGCCGGATGACGTCAAGGCAAAGCGTATTGATTCTTCACAGTATGGCGACAACGTTCACACGATTGACTATGACGTATGGACCAGTGTCTGCCAGGATATGATCACCTACTGGTCAGAGAACATCATTCCGCTTATCAAATAGCCAAGCCATCGATACAGAAAGGAAGAGGCGGTATGAATCATACATACTGCCTTTCATATTAAATGAAGACAAAACTGAAGAAACTGAATCTGGGATATCTGGCGCTGGTGCCATTTCTGACTGTCGTGTTCCTGTATGAAATTCTGCCCTTGATTGAACTGGCTGTCAGTTCGCTGACTTCCGGCTCAACCGGATCATTTACCCTGAATAACTTCATCAAGGTATTTACAACTCCTCTCTATCAGCAGGCGATCCTCAACTCCCTGAAGTTGAGCATCATTTCTGCGCTGGTTGGAATAGTCATCGCCTTCATGGCCGCAAGATGCCAATGGGAAGCAGAGCCGAAAACCAAACGGTTCTTTACCATGATCCTGAATATGACTTCCAACTTCTCCGGTGTGCCGCTGGCATTTGCATTCATGGTGCTGATGGGCAATACCGGTGTGCTGACCCTGATCGGCAAACAGCTTGGCATTCCGTTTCTGCAGAACTTTGATCTGTATAGCGGCAGCGGCCTGATGATGATCTACATCTATTTTCAGATCCCGCTTGCCACCCTGCTGCTGATCCCGTCATTCAAGGGAATCCAGAAAGAATGGCGTGAAGCTGCAGTGCTGCTGAAAGCAACCTCTTATGACTACTGGTTCAAGATTGTGATTCCAAATCTGATGCCTTCCATCCTGGGCACCTTGAGTGTGCTGTTTGCCAATGCGCTTGCCGCATACGCTACCGCCTATGCACTGGTCACCAACAACTATGCACTGCTCTCACTGCAGATTACTTCCAAGTACAAGGGCGATGTACAGATCGATAAAGCAACCGGCGGTGCACTTGCAATGGTGCTGATCATGCTGATGGTGATTGCCAATCTGATCAGCAGCCGTCTATCCAAAATGAGTGCGAAGGGAAAGGATCTTCTATGAACAAAAAGAACAGGGGCTGCCGCATCTTCATCATTGCGCTGTCAATTTATCTGCTGGTGCCGTTTGCCGTCACTCTGATCTATTCCCTCTTTACCGAATGGACCAGCATCCTGCCAACAGGATTTACGCTGAAGAACTACTTTGACCTGTTTCAGAACATGGAGTTCTGGAGTTCGCTGGCAAGAACTGTAGTCCTGTGTGTGGTCAGTGTACTGCTTACCATTGTGCTGGTCATACTTGCAATGTATGTCATTGCCGTCGTCAACCGCAGGCTGGCAAAATACATGCAGCTGATCTGTATGATTCCCTACGCCCTGCAGGGTGTCATCCTCTCGATCGGTATCATCTCTCTATACGCATCCAGCACCACCATCCTTTCCAACCGGCTGCTGATGCTGTTCGGTGCCTATACCATTCTGGTGCTGCCATATATCTATCAGGGCATCCGCAATTCCCTGAATGCCATCAACGCAAAGATGCTGATTGAAGCAGCCGAGATGCTGGGCTGTTCCAGATTCCGCACCTGGATCACCGTTGTGATTCCAAACATCGCGCCCGGTCTTCTGGTATCAAGCCTTCTGGCTGAAAGCATTGTCTTCGGTGACTTTGTACTCGCCAACAACATTGCCGGAAATAACTATCAGAACATCCAGGTATTCCTGAACCGGAAGATGTTTACCTCTTCAGGTCTCTCCAGTGCAATTGTTGTGGTTATCTTCCTGGTGGTGTTTTTGATCACCGGCACCGTACTGAAGCTGCAGAAAAAAGAAAGCGAGATCAGATAACATGCCATACATTGAATTCAAAAACATTGTCAAACAGTTTGGGGACAATACCGTATTGGACCATATCAATCTGCAGATCGAAAAAGGAAGTCTTGTCACGTTGCTTGGTCCTTCCGGCTGCGGAAAGTCCACATTGCTGAGATGTCTTTCCGGACTGGAGAAAACAACCGAAGGACAGATCCTGCTGGACGGCAGCGATATCACAGATGTACCGGCTTCAGAGCGGAATATCGGAATGGTATTCCAGCAGTACTCCCTGTTTCCGAATATGAATGTCGAACAGAATATCGCCTTCGGCCTGAAAATGAAGAAAGTTCCGAATGAGCAGATTGCAGTCAAGGTGAAGCAGGCTGTTGAACTGGTCGAACTGCAGGGCAAGGAAAAAGCATATCCGGCAAGTCTCTCCGGCGGACAGCAGCAGCGGGTTGCGCTGGCCCGCTCGATTGTCACAGAGCCAAAGGTGCTTCTATTGGATGAACCGCTGTCAGCCATTGACGCCAAACTGCGAAAGACACTGCAGATCAAGATCCGTGAGATCCACCAGCAGCTTGGACTGACTACCATCTTTGTCACCCATGATCAGGATGAAGCCATGGTCATGTCTGATGTCATTGAATTATTCCATAACGGCAGGATTGAGCAGTCCGGTTCTCCTGTCTCTGTCTATACTTCTCCAGCCTCCAGTTTTGCGGCAGGATTCATCGGTTCCTATAACCAGATCCCGGGCAATGTCTTTGAAGCGATGACCGGATTGAACGCCGGAGATCATCACTTCATTGCCATCCGCCCTGAGACCATATCCATGACCAGACAGAAGCCTGCAGATCCCGACTGCTGTGTGCTGCAGGGCACTGTACTGGGCAATACACCGCGCGGCAATGTGCTCCGTTACAAGATCCAGGTACAGGACACCATCTTCCGGGTAGATGCCCTGTTCCGCAGTTTCCATATGTTTGATGAAGGAGAAACAATCTGGCTTTCCATTCCGAAGAAAGACTGTCTTTCCATTGCGTGTGATGACCATGACTGAATTCAGCAGCTGGATCAGCTGGCCTGATTCAGTACACCAGCATAAAGGGAACCTGCACAGTCATACCGTCAACTCTGATGGACACCTGACTCCCCGGGAGGCAGTTCAGCTGTACCGCACCCATGGCTATTCCTTTCTGGCATTTACCGATCATGAAACATTCACTGACTTCAGCGAAGATCTGAGCAGTGATGATTTTCTCGTACTGGGCGGGATTGAATCCTCTGCCCGCCTCTATGACAGTATTGAACATCATCATGTATGTTCCACCCACCACCTCAACGGCATTCTCGGCACACAGGCAATGCAGGATCATGCGCCGCTTAACTTTCAAACGCAGGAGTTCCTGGAACCGGTGATTGCCGAAGGAAGCTGGAACAGTCTTGAAGCAGCTCAGACTGTATGTGACCGCCTTCGGGATCATGGCTGCATGGTCACCTATAATCATCCGATCTGGTCCCGTGTGCGTTTACAGGACTTCGAATCTCTGCAGGGCATTTCAGCAGTAGAAATCTACAACTATGACACGGTCATGGAATGCGGCTGCGGCTATGATACCGTGCACTGGGATGAAATGCTGCGGGATGGAATGCATATCAATGCCTTTGCCTCAGATGACAATCACAATAACGGGAAGTTCGAAGATTCCTGCGGCGGCTGGGTCAGCGTATGCACAGATCATCTGAGTCACGATGCCATCATCCATGCACTGCTGGACGGACAGTACTATTCCTCCAGCGGACCTGTCATTAATCAGTGGTCCATCAAAGACGGCATTGTCTATGTTTCCTGCGGCCCCTGCGAGCGGATCAGCTTCATATGCGGCGGTCCGGTTGGAACCGGCAGTTCTGTCACCGCACTGAATCATCAGCCGCTCTGCAGTACTTCTTATCAGCTGAGCGGTGCAGAAACCTATATACGGATTGAATGCACCGATTCATCCGGAAGAACTGCCTGGACCAATGCGAGGTTCTGCGATGAAGCGTAGCGGAATTCTCTTCGATAAAGATAATACCCTGCTTGATCTGTCTTCCTACTGGTGTTTGCCTATCCACAGACTTTCTGAATACCATGCCGCACTGTTTCATCAATCCGACAATCTCAAACTGATTGAAGCACTGGACCGGTCTGCCGGCTTTGAAAACGGGCATCTGATCCCTGAATCTCCGGTGTGCGCCGGAACCAATCCAGACGTGATCCATGCCCAGGCTGCAGTGCTTGAGCAGTTTCACTGTTCCCTCTCGTGTGAGCAGCAGGAACAGTCGGTGCATCAGCTGGAACTCTTCTGCATCGAATATGGCAAAGCAGTCAGTGTCCATGGAGAAGACCTCCCGGGCGTACTTTGTGATCTGCGCCAGAAACAGATTGTTCTGGGTGTAGCGACTTCTGATGACAGTGCATCTGCCATGCACTGTCTGAAACTGCTTGGTATCCATCAGTACTTTGACCTGGTTCTTTCAAGAGACCAGGTTGAACATGCCAAGCCGGATCCGGAAATGGCTGAGAGATTCATGGAGACATTTCATCTCGTTCGGGCACACACCTGGATGGTCGGAGACAGTTTCAATGATATGCAGTTTGCCTCAAACAGCGGGATTCATGGAATCCTTTATGATCCGGACTGCTGTCATCAACAGATCGATTCTTTCCAGATCATTCACTCTCTTGAGAAGCTCAAAAACATATTCTGAGCATCCCTCTTGATTTCTGTTATTGTAACCATTATAGTTACAGTAGAAAGAAGGAACAGCCAATGACTGAACACAAACCCATGGATGCCGAGTTCCCCCTGGCAGTACACGCACTGGTCTATCTGCTTCATACCGAACGGATTACCTCAAGCGAAGAACTGGCAGACAATATCTGCACCAACCCGGCCAGAGTGCGCAAAGTCATGGCCCGTCTGAGCAAGGCAGGCTATGTCACTTCAATGCGGGGCAGGTACAGCGGCTACACCGTGGAGAAGTCCCTCAGGAAAGTTACCCTGAAGGAAGTACTGGATGCCCTGAATGAAACATGTATCTGTGAGAACTGGAAATCCGGTGACATTCACAGAGACTGTCAGGTATCCTCCGGCATGGGCGGTGTCATGGATGGCATCTACGGCGAACTGAATGATGTCTGTGACAGACAGCTTCAGAAGATTACCGTTGGCAATGTGTTCCAGAAGATTTTTCAGAAATGAGGAGTGTATAAACGATATGAACTACGATGCATTGATCATTGGATTCGGCAAAGCCGGTAAGACACTGGCAGGCGCATTTGCCAAACAGGGAAAGAACGTTGCGCTGGTTGAACAGGATCCCAATATGTATGGAGGCACCTGCATCAATGTCGGCTGCATTCCTTCCAAGTCCCTTGTCACAAGTGCTGCAGAAGTTTCTGCGCATCCGGAATACGGCTTTGAAGAAAAATCCGAACACTACAGAAAGGCAATCCTTGAAAAGCGCAGAGTCACTTCCATGTTACGTGGCAAGAACTATGACAAGCTGAACAGCCTGGAGAAGGTCACCATCTATGATGGAACAGCATCTTTTGTGTCAGCCAAAGAAGTGGAAGTCAAACTGGCAGACGGATCCCTGCTGAATCTTTCTGCAGAGAAGATCTATATCAACACCGGTGCTGCCTCAGCAATGCCGCCGATCAAAGGACTGCAGGATAACCCTTATATCTATACCAGTAAAACTTTGATGGATCTCGATACCCTGCCGAAGCGTCTGGTACTGATCGGTGCCGGCTACATCGGCATGGAGTTTGCGTCCATGTATGCATCATTTGGCAGTGAGGTCACCATCGTGACTGTAGATTCCTTATTCCTGCCAAGAGAAGACCGCGATGTCGCTGATGCGATCAGAGAGATCATGGAACAACGCGGCATCCGGATTGTGCTGAATGCGAAGATAGAACAGGTCGAACAGGATACCGTCTATTATTCTGCAGATGGCGCTGATACTTCCATCCAGGCAGATGCCATCCTGGTTGCGGCCGGAAGACGTCCGAATGTCAAAGGACTGAACCTCGACAAGGCGGGCATTGCACTGACAGAGCGCGGCGCGATCCAGGTCAATGAACATCTTGAGACAAGTGTACCGGGTGTCTATGCACTGGGTGATGTCAACGGCGGACTGCAGTTCACGTATGTATCGCTGGATGACTCCCGCATCATTCTTTCCAATGGTGCCTATACCAGCAAAGACCGCAGGAATGTTCCTTATAGTGTCTTCATGGATACCCCATTATCGAGAGTCGGGCTCAGTGAAGAGGAAGCCAAGAAGAACAACATTCCTTACCGCATTGTAAAGATGCCGACTGCCGGAATCCCAAAGGCACAGGTACTGCGCAAGACTGATGGCTTCTTGAAAGCACTGATTGATCCAGAAAGCGGAAAGATTCTCGGTGCAGCACTGTTATGTGCAGAGTCCTACGAGATGATCAACACGATCAAACTGGCAATGGACCTTGGTGCAGACTACACGGTATTGAAGAATCGGATCTATACGCATCCGACCATGACAGAATCATTCAACGATCTGTTTTCTCTCTGATCGTTTAATGATATAGATTTCCTTCCCCCTAAGGAAATGAGGCAGATCACAAGATCCGCCTCATTTTATTTTGTTTCATGCATGAATGCTTCCGTCTTTTCCAGGGAAGGATAGGAATCAATCGCGCCCTGTTTCTGTACACCCAGCGCACAGAAGGCATTGGCAAATGTCAGATATTCTTTAAGTTGCCTGGCACTGATGCTGGAGAAGTCCGTGATGCCGTCACGTGCCGCCTGATACAGGAAGCTTCCGATGAAGCCGTCTCCTGCCCCGGTGGTGTCCAGTGCTTTGACCCGGATGCCATCGGCATGTGCAGAAGTGGTTTTGGTGTAGGCAGATGCCCCCTGACTGCCGGAGGTGTAGATGACACACTGCACGCAGCCGGTGAACAGTTTGGGCAGTGCTTCTTCAATCAAATCATAGCCGGTAATGAACTTCACTTCTTCTTCCGAGATCTTCAGGATATCCGCTTCCGGGATGAACTCCCAGATCCGCTTCTTCAGCAGATCATGATCCTTCCAGAGATTCAGTCTCAGGTTGGGATCAAAACTGATCAGACAGCCGGCATCCTGTGCCCTGCGGACTGCGGTGCGGTGAGCGTCCCCCATTGGATAATCACCGAGTGATACTGAGCAGAAATGCAGGGCATATGTATTGTGGAATACTTCATCTTTGATCTGATCCGGTTTCATGAGCATATCCGCTCCAGGGTTTCTGTAGAATGCGAATTCCCGGTTTCCATCATCATCGAGTGTTACAAAGGCAAGGGAGGTATTGGCTTCAGAAGTTGTTGATACATAACTCATGTCGATGCCGGCATCATTCAGTTCTACGGTGATCTTTTTACCGAAGGGATCTTCGCCGACCTGGCTGAGCATGGTGCCCTGGCCGCCAAGTTTCACAAATGCGCCCAGCACATTGCCTGGTGCCCCGCCGACCCGGGGAATGAATGATCTTACCCGGGTGATGGATCCGGTATTCTCCGGAATGAAGTCAATCAGAAGTTCACCAATCGCTGTCAGTTTCTTCATCCTGTTCTCCTTTATCTGATCCGCACGGTGAATGCACCGAGTTCTGTGACCTGGATCTGTTTGATTCCCTGACTGTGGACAGCCAGCTGGTTCTCATCATCATAGAATCTCGATGTCATTGTATATTCGCCGTCATTGATAAACAGTTCAATGCAGGAGTGATCCACATAGATGCAGAGTTTCTGAAGATCCAGATTGGTGATTCTGCGCTGTCCCCTGCCGCAGCCGCAATACGACAGATCCATCATCAACGTGCTGCCGTCATACTGCAGGCTGATCTTGTTCAGGTCCAACTCAAACTTCCCGTTGATCTTCATATCCAGTTTGGAAGTCTTGGCAAAGGTGCCCGAAGATTGTGTCATGGTCACTGTCTGACGTTCCAGTTTCTTCAGCTCCGGAATGACCGTCTGATAGACTCTGCCGTGTTTGACAGTGATGTCTCTTGGCAGGGTCATGGCGTGCTGCCATCCTTCTGTCCGGGTCGGGTTGATGTATTCCGCATCCGGCATCCCCATCCAGCCAAACAGGATCTTACGGTCTCCATCTTCAAGAATCGAAGGTGCGTAGTAATCAAATCCATAATCAGCACGCTGATAGTCTGTCAGCTTGCCATCCTTCAGTGTATAGAAGCCGGCATCGTAGATATTGTCCCAGTGCGGATCGCGCCTGTTGCCCTGCGGGCATGCCAGCAGGATGTCTTCATTGATCCGGTTTGGACATTCCAGCATGAACGGCTGATCCTGATCCGGGTAGTACCGCTCGGTATAGGTCCAGTGTTCAAGATCCTTCGAGACATACCGCAAGAGACAGCCATGATCAGAAGAATCCCTGGCACCCAGTAACATTTCCCAGCTGTCTTTGATCTTGGTGATCTTGGGATCACGCACATGACAGCTCATGTCGTCTGGATAATCACTGTTACGCATGAGACAGTGCTTGTCATTGAAGTGAATGCCGTCATGGCTGCTGACTTCAATCAGATTGTGCTGACGTCCGGCATGGATGTAATCATAATCACCGGCTTCTTTGACATTGCCGGTATAGAAGAGCCGGAGTGTGTCGCCATCTACGACACCGCAGCCGGAGTAGGCACCGTCACAGTCCGCTTCGCTGTCCGGTTTGACTGCCGCACCAAGATAGTCATAGTGGATCAAGTCAGCAGTGGTGTAATGCCCCCACTCCTTTTCTTTTCCTTCGAATGAATTGCGGTCCTGCTGGAAGAAGATATGATACAGACCCTGATACCTGCACAGACCGTTCGGGTCATTCATCCAGCCGGATACCGGCATCAGATGATAATCAAGCCTGTTCCTGCTCATCTTCAGTATCCGCCATGATCATGATGGCTTCGCCTTTCTGATGTTCGCCTGCTTTGATTTCTGTAACAGGCTTCTGGTTGGTAATGATGATCATTGTTTCGGTCTTCTTGCCGGCTGCTTCAATTGCCTTGAAGTCTGCCTTGATCAGCGGCTGACCGGCTTTGACGGTATCGCCCTCTTTGACCATTGCGGTAAATGGCTTGCCTTCCAGCTGTACGGTATCAATGCCGATATGAATCAGTACTTCTGTTCCTTTGTTGGATTCAAGACCGATCGCATGTTTGGTCGGGAACAGCATTTTGACAGTACCGGCAAACGGTGCACAGATGGTATCTTCTTCCGGGTATACCACAACACCATCACCCATGGTCTTTTCTGCAAACATTGCATCGGAGCATTCGCTGATCGGTGCAACCTTACCCTTGCATACTGCTTTGATGTCTGCGGTGTCTTCCTGTTTCTGACGCTTTGCCAGAACAAACGTCATGAGGAAGGATACTGCCATTGCCAGAATGATGCCGATTGCGAAGTTGCCCCAGTCTGCCGGTCTTACTGAGATGAAGCCAGGCAGTCCGGCTGCACCGAGTGCAATTGCCAGTACGTGTTTATAAGCCAGCCATGCACTGCCGACTGCAGAGCCGATCATTGCCGCAATGAATGGATAGCGCATCTTCAGTGTGACACCGAACATGGCCGGTTCAGTAATGCCAAGCAATGCGGAGATACCAGAAGCGGTGCACAGAGATTTTGTCTTTGGATTCTTGGTCTGAAACAGGACTGCAAGCACTGCTGCACCCTGGGCAACGTTGGACATGGAGGCAGTGACGAAGATGAAGGATCCGCCGGTCGTCGCGACTGCCGCAAGCAGCTGTGTTTCCACTGCGATGAAGGAATGATGCAGACCGGTGATGACGATCGGTGCATACAGAAGACCGAACAGGCCGCCGCCAACCCAGCCAAGCGAATGATAGAGCCAGGAGATTCCATCTGCCATCAGGTTGCCGGCAGAACGCATCAGCGGTCCGACAAACAGGAAGGTCAGAAATGCAGTAACGAGAATGGAGATCAGCGGAGTGGTCAGATTATCCAGCCAGGAAGGAGTGACCTTGTGCAAACGCTTTTCCAGATTGGCCAGGATGAAGGATGCTGCAAGCACCGGCAGTACCGTGCCCTGATAGCCGACAGCCTCAATCGTAATGCCAAAGACATTCCAGGTCGGAATATCTACTCCGGTGCCATAGCTGTACGCACTCAACAGATCCGGATGGACCATGATCATGCCGATAACTGCGCCAAGATAAGGATTGCCGCCGAACTTTTTGGTGGCACTGAATCCGATCAGTACCGGCAAGAAGGTAAACGCAGCGCTGGAGAACATGTTGATCATCTCAGCGACACCGCTGATATTCGGATACAGATCAATGAGACTCTTGCCTGCAACAAACAGGCCCTGGGCAGAGAGCACATTGTAGATACCCATCAATAAGCCTGAGGCGACAATTGCCGGAATGATCGGGACAAAGATATCACTCAGCAGTTTGACTCCCCTGCTCAGCCAGTGGCCCTTTTCTTTCTTTTCTTCTTTTGGCTGTGCCGTAATATTACCGAGCAGTGCATTGATTTCATCGCAGACAATGTTGACGGTGCCGGAGCCGATAATGATCTGGAACTGGTTGTTCGCATTGAAGGTCCCCTTGACAACATCCATGTCCTCCAGTGCCCTGGTATTGATCTTGCTGTCGTCTTTCAGCTGAAAACGTAGACGTGTTGCGCAGTGCATCAGGGATACAACATTCTCTTTTCCCCCGACATTCTGCAGGATATCGATCGCTGCCTGCTTGTAATCCATTTCTCTTTGCCCTCCTATGTGGGAACGGTTTCACACTGATAATATAGTGCTGTACAATACTGATGTCAATAGAAAATGGTACCGTTCCCATATAATTGTTTATAAAAGCGTCAGTGAATGTCCCTGACGCTGTTTCCCGGGATAAATTCAAAGCCGATTTTCTCTGACTGGACTGCTTTGCCCTGGATCATTTCAATCATCATCTCTGCTGCAGCAGTGCCTTCTTCTTCATAGTTGAAGCGGATCGTACAGAGCGGCGGTGTCATGATGGCCGAGGAATCATAGCCGCCAAAGCCGGTAATGGAATAATCTTCCGGGATTTTCTTTCCGATATCCTGGATCTCATGATAGGCAGCCATGGCAATCGTATCCGTCGCACATAGGAATGCCGTGGAGGAAGTCTGCTTCAATGCTTCCCTGATCACGGTTCTTGAATGTTCATAGGTGAAGTCACTCAGCAGGAATGTCATATCTGTCACTCCGCCGTCTTTCAGTCCGGCATAGACACCGTTCTTTCTGGTCCGCCCGACTGCGATATCTTTCTCATCCACACCGATATAGGTCACATGCCGGTGGCCTGCCTCTGCGACAGTTCTGCCGATCTTGTATCCGGCAAGGTAGTCATCCAGTGAGATATGGGTCCCGACCGGACTCTCCTGTGCCACATAGAGAAACGGCATATCCAGCTGTGAAACCAGTTTGATATGATCCTGGGTGATCTCAGTCGCCATCAGGATTGCCCCTTCCACATTGATGCGGGACAGTGATACCAGTGACATCAGCTCCCGCTCTTCATTGTGGTTCGTATTGTAGATCACCGGTGTATAGCCAAAACTTCTCAGCTGTTCATCCATGGCGGTGACGACTCTTGCCGTGGTATAGGACTCAATCGTCGGGGTAATGATCGCCACCTGGTAGGAGTGCTTTGCCTTGAGACTCTGGGCAGTGACATTGGGTGAATAGTGCTGTTCTTCAATGACCTTCGCAATCCGCTGGCGGGTATCTTCTTTGACATATCCGCCATTAAAGTACCTGGATACGGTACTCTTTCCGACTCCGGCAAGTGCTGCAATATCTTTTATAGTCAGTCTGCTCATGCAGTAAATGTATCACGAAAATGGGAACGATCCCAACAAAATAGTATGATTGGTTCAGTGTGCTGCTTTCTGATCCTTCAGCAGTACAGAGATCGGGATATAGGCAAACAACACAACAAGACCTGAGACAATATACAGAATCGGCTTGATGCCACAGGCACTGATCAGCGAAGAGCCGATCTGCGGACCGACGATCATCGGAATCAGTACCATGAATACCATGCGGACGCCTTCATATCTGCCGCGGCTTTCCTGCGGTTCCAGATTCTTGAACATGGCAGTTGCCGCAACCGTCATTGCCATCCAGCCGCCGTACAGCAGCACTCTTGCGATGACCACAAACACAATATTGGGTGCCAGCCCATGCAGCACTGCCCCTGACGCAAACAGGATCGGGGAAATCACCAGTGCCTTGAGCCCTCTTCCTGCATCGCACATCCTGCCGGTGCGCACGCTGGCAAATACCATAACCGGCAATGCCGCTGCAGTCAACAGCGTTGCCCAGGTCTTGGAGATGCCAAGATACTGATTGGCGTAGATCATTTCATAGGCATAAGAAACCTGGAATCCGCACAGCAGGATACAGATGGAAGCCAGGATCAGAAACATCGTCCGGTTCTTGTGAATGGACTCTTTACTGAACGCAGAGACAATCTGCTTGAAGGTGCCGTCTGTTCCGGCATTGGGATTTGGTTTCAGGGATGGTGAATCCTGCAGCGCACTGCCGGCAATAAACCCGGTCAGCGATACCAGCATGCCCACACCGATGAAGAACACTGCATAGCCCCAGGTATCTACCACCACTCCGGCAAAGGAAAGAATGACACCGGAAATCAGCGGGGCAATCTGCACGATGGAAGTAATCTCACCGCGGTTACTCGTATCAGAAATATCTGTTGTCCAGGCATTGAAGCAGGAATCAAATGCCGTGGAGCCAAAGAACGTCATGACGCAATCCAGAAGCACGACCATGAAGCACTGCCAGAATACCGTCGGGAAGATCTTGCATACATAGAAGCCAGCGGTGGTAATTCCCCAGATGATATAGCCCCACTTGATAAACGGCTTGCGCTTTCCCCTGCGGTCAGAGAGCGTACCCATCACAAAGGTCGTGATGGTAGCCACTGCAGCACTGGCGCCATTCATGATGGCGATGGGTTGGGTATTGGTTGTGATCTCGTCATACGTGAATGTATTGAACCACGCATTTTCAAGACCCCAGGCAATCTGTCCAAGTATAGCCAGGGCAATGACAATCCAGAATACATTGGAATGCAGGAATGATGATTTCTTCTGTGACATAATCGATGCCTTCTTTATACTCTTATTCTACTGCATAAAAAATCCTGCTTTAGCGAAACAGGATATGAAGATTTGGATTTTCTTCGCATGCCTTGCCGATGACCATCAGGATCTTGTAGGCATAGGGCTCTGAGCAGATCTTTTCGACTGCATCTTTCTTCAGGATGATATTGCATTCTTCTGAAACTTCCGACAGTGAATCGTGCAGGGCATCCAGATTATGACACGGCTCATCAAAGTGAAACAGTGTCTCCAGATACTCATAGGCAGACGTACGGTCTTTCAGCTGCTCCGCTTCCAGTTCGATTTCACGTATCACTGTGCATCATCTCCATAGATCAGTGTGAATGTATCATAGTGATCTTCGGTATAGTAGATATTCTGATCCGTTGACCAGATGA
Organism: Solobacterium sp.; assembly: GCA_022486935.1. Lineage (GTDB taxonomy): Bacteria > Bacillota_I > Bacilli_A > Erysipelotrichales > Erysipelotrichaceae > Bulleidia. Next base: position 16,171 of record JAKVJO010000034.1, read on the forward strand.
TCCGCTCTGCTCCGCGTTTGGTTTTGCCAAGCGTATCAATATCGCATTCATAGTAGGTGCGGCCGTCTACCTCAGGAAGTGTTCCTTCATAGTTGCCGTATACATCTCCGCCGATGCACTTGCCGGGAATGGTCGCCGATAATGCGCCGCCGCTCCAGCCTTCTTTGCGGGCTTCCTTCTTTGTCATGTAGTTGTCCGGCAGATGCCAGTAGGTTTCAAGATACAATGCGACATCCTCTTTGGAATCATAGGTACCTGATTCATCAATGATGGAAGCTGCAGCAGAAGTGGATGTTGTACCAGCTGCGGTGTCTTTGACTGTGCATCCCCACAGCATGGTACATGCAAGCAGGGACAGCATTAATTTCTTCAGTGATTCCATTCGTCATGCACCAGGAAGAAGTCTTCAATCTCGTTGAAGCTCTTCAGCTGCTGTACATCATAGAGTGAGACACAGTAATGCTCAAAGCAGTACCAGATCGGTTTCATGCCGGCATTCACTGCACCGAGGATATCTGTCGCAAAGGTGTCGCCGATAAACGCGCACTCTTCCGGCTTGAGACCAAGTGCTTTGGCAGCCGCATCATAGATACTGACATCCGGTTTATCCACCCCGAAGTCATGGGAGATGATCACGGTCTCAAAGTACTTTCTCAGATCCAGCATGTCAATCTTGGCTGCCTGGGAAGGTCCGTCGCCATTGGATACCACACCGAGTCTGTATTTCTGCTTCAGCTCTTCCAGTACGCGGTAGCAGTCAGGCTGTTCGACCTGATACTCCGGGAAGATCTCATACCAGTCAACCGCCCACTTCTCCACATCCATATCAGGGCAGTAGTTCTCTTTCAGTTTGTTGAGCACATGGCGCTTGTTGATGGTGCCAAACTCATCCCACAACATGCACTTTTGTACGATTGCCTCAAACTCCGGTGAATGGATATCCATCTCCGGTTTCAGACAGTGCACCAGATACCGGTACATGAAGTATGCAGATTCGACACGATTGGACAGTGTGCCGTCAAAGTCAAACAGAATTCCCTTGATCATTGAAAGATCCCCCTGTGTTCACGTGTAGATTTTATCACATCCTATGCAGGCATAAAGAAAGGATACCCTCATGTGAAGGTATCCAGATTGATTCAGTTTGCAGTGGTATTGAAGATGGAGTTGCTGTCAGCACCGTCAGGTCTTGTCGGATCTGCGCCGGACGCAACCAGGTCAGCGTAGCAGAGTGCCTGTGTCTCACAGACATACGGTGCCACGAAGAAGATGTTGGTGAGTCCCAGGGTAAAACTGTTCAGGATATACCAGAGGATAAAGGACAGATCGAGTACGAACAGATCCATCTTGTGCCCCATGGTCATCTCTTTGGAAAGTGCCAGCACTTCCTTGCCGGACATCTCCGGATGATCCGCCAGCAGATATGGGACAAAGTAATATTCATAATGTTTGACGATGCCCGGAATGACCAGAAGCAGTCCCCAGAGAAAGATAAACAGGTTGCGGAAGAAGAGTGTCTCCACCGTTCTCATGTAGTTGTCCTGATGGAATCCGGAAGTGATCATTCCCTTCTCACTGTCATTGTTCTCCATGGCCCGTAAGAACCATGCACTTGCGCCATACTCCAGCGGGTGCAGGACAAACACGACAATGACCAGGGCAATGATGACCAGTACGCAGGCAATGAAATATCCATTGGTGGTGCTGACCAGCTGACGCAGTGTATCACCATCTTCGAAATGATAGGTGACTCTGCTGGATCTGCCATTGGCCGCTCCGGTTCCGGCAGAAAGCAGCAGTACAATTCCGGCTCCGACTGCAGGCCAGTAATGATTCTTGATAATCCCCTTCGCTTCTGTTTTAAGCTGTGCTCTTGTTGATAGCATATTCGATTTCCCCCTTTTTTCAGGATGACAATATTATAAATCACCCGGCTGAGAATCAGTCAATACAATGACTCCCTGCTGTATACGGATAAAAAAGAGGCTTCATCAGGAAGAATGGGTTAATTTCATAGCTTTGTAGGGAAGCTGCACATCTATATCAGAGCACTTGAGCATGATCATGTCGATCATGTTCT